>RFMT01000383.1 GCA_009927565.1 Acidimicrobiia bacterium | reverse complement strand
TGTTTGCTTAATCCAAATCGCAACCCAAAACTCTCGCGCGAGCAGATTGCAGATCGGTTGTGTAAAGAATTAGGTCAAAAAGAGGTCGTCTGGCTGCCATTCGGGCTCGCACTCGATGACGACACAGATGGTCATGTTGACAATGTGGCTGCGTTCATCGGACCAAAAACCGTGATCATGCAAGGTTGCGACGATAAGGATGAAGAAGACTTTGTGCGGTGCGCGACAAATATCGCCGTGGCAAAAGCCGCAGGTCTAACCGTGCATGAGATACCAGTGTTGCCATTTGTAGTTACTGATTCGGTACGTGCTGCGGTGCCATATTTGAATTTTTATATTTGCAACAACGCCGTTATCGTGCCAGTTTGCGGCCATGGCGCCGACAGCGAAATATTGGCCCTACTCGGCGAATTTATTCCGAGTCATGACATTGTCGGTCTTGAAATTGGAGAGATTCTTGCACGCGGTGGTGGTGGCATTCACTGCATCACCCAACAAGTACCCGCTGTCTAATCAATTAATTGATCTGTGCGCACGCGTTGTCGCTCGGCTTCTTCGTGTGCAGGCAAAACTCGACCGAAAAGTTGTTTCGTGCGTTCGACCCGACCGATGACTCCGGGTTCGGCCGTGTAGGCAAAAATTGCTGCGTGGCGGGGTTTTGACGTTTCTGGCACTCGCGTCACTCTGTGCAGTGAATGACGACCTCGAAATATTTGCAGGTCTCCTGCGCGAAGTTCGAGTGTCTTGACAGTCTCATGGTTGCCGTCAAGAACGTGCTGGATCTTTTCAAAAGCCTCATCGTCGGGGTTGCGAATCATCGGGACATATTGGAAAAGGCCACCGTCGTCCGCCTCGTCGATCATCGCCGTAACGGCAAACTCATTTGTGTCAAAATGCCAGGCAAATTGTTGTCCCGGATCAAGAATGTTGGCTGTCAAGCCCGCCAGCGGGTCGGCATAGCAGTGGATTGCTTCAGTCTCGAGCGAATCACGAATGAAATTGGTCAATAGGTCACTGCGAAACAATACATCGATCGCCAGCGACGAATTCCATGAATCACCCGGGATAAAACCACTTGAGCGTTCGATGAACGTGTTGACCGGATGATGCTCTGGATAATCAGGATTTTTCACAGAGTGAAAATATGGGTTCATCTTCGTAGTCGAAAAATGAGTCTTTGATTTTCTCTCGACTATTTCTTGACTAATTATCCTCACTGCAGTAGGACGCAATAAATTTTTGATTACTGCGCAACCGTCATCTTGAAGTTGCGTGCGTGCGTCGGCGACGGCACTGTTGTAGGCAACGCTGTTCGGTTGATCTAATGGATATTTCGCAAAGTCGACAAGGTCATCAATTCGATATTGTCGTGCCATATTCAGAATTGTTCTACGCTTCCCATGGCGGCGTCCAATCACCTTCAAGTCGCATCGAGAGATTCGCATCGTCTTCAATTCTTTTGGCAACATGCAACTCTGCGGCGCTGGCTCCATATCGGTCTCGAGCAGTCTTGAATGCAGAAACAGCGGCTGCGGTCATCGGAAGTTCAGCGCCGACCTGCTTACCTAGTTCGCTGATAAGTCCCAAGTCTTTAAGACAAAGTTCGAGTGAAAATGATGGGTCATAGTGGCCGGCGAAAATCGAAGGTGCGTCGTGACGCGCGACAAAACTGTCGCCGACACTGTCTTTGATCGCGCTCCACAGTGTGCCGAGTTCGACTCCGTTGGCGATGCCAGTTGCAAAACCTTCGCCAATCGCGGCTGCCGCAATGAACCAAAGTTGATTTGTCACAAGTTTTACAACGTTGCCTGAACCAAGAGGACCACAATGAATTGCTTTTCCGAGATTTGCTAGCAGCGGAGAAACTTGATCAAAAGAAGATTTGTCACCGCCCACAAAAAGAGTCAATCTGCCGTTTCTCGCACCATCGACGGCGCCAGTGACTGGTGAGTCTAAAACTTTGACGCCTTTTGGCGCTTTGCTCGCAAGTTCAATTACAAGTTCTTTTCGGTTGGTTGTCAGGTCAATCCAAATTGCGCCGGATTTAAGCATTTGTAGCGCAGAGTTTTCAACCATAACTTCTTTTACGTGCTCTGGTTTAGGCAGAGATGTAAATAAAAAATCAACGTGAGTTGCACAATCGGCTGCCGAGTTCGCAGCGATCGCACCGTGGTCGATTGCGCTGTTCACATTCTGCGTAGCTATGTCGAAGACTTTTACTTGGTTATCAGCCGCAAGCAATCGTTTGCACATCGGTAAACCCATATTGCCGAGTCCAATAAATCCGACTTCCATGTTTTGAAGATTAATCGTTAAACAGGGGCGTCCATATTGCGCAGAGGCAATACTTGTTCTGGCAGGTTGGCCCATAAGTCAGAAAGCAAGTCGTCGCGCAGGGCCTGAACTGATTCATCGCTCCAGCGATTTACATGCTGTAGCGGATCGTTTGCCAAATCGTAAAGTTCGCCTTCCCCGAACTTGTTCATCGTGCCGTCAAGTGCGGCAGTGCAAACCCAGTTATCGCGGCAAATCGTGCGCAGATGCACGATCTTTCCAAATAGCACGCTGTCCCATTCTGTAAGCACGCGTTCGTGGCCCAGAATTGTTGCATCCTCGTTAGATGTTGGCAACCGCGGTGCCTCGGTATATTTCGGTCTTTCAATGCCGGCAATATGAGCAAATGTTGCAGCCAATGAAACTAAACCTACTGGTGCGCTCACTCGTGCTGGGGCGGTCTTTGCGCTCGGTGCCGGTCGCCAAATGAGGGGCAGACGCATTAAAGAATCAACGTGATATGGACCCTTGAACAACAAGCCGAAGTCGCCCTGAAACTCACCATGGTCTGTCGTGTAAATTACGTCTAGGTCACTCGACCAACCGCGCGCATTTATCGCCTTGAGCACGTTGCCAATTGCGTCGTCAATTAGTTCGTTTTCGACGTGGGTGAAAGCATTTACTTCGCGAACTTGATCAGCCGTTAGCGATGCCGGCACCCATTTGGCTGGTGCTTCGTAATTTGAAACAAATGTTCCGTCATACCAACCACGCCAGTGGCGTAGCTTGTCGTCAATAATTTTTTCGCGTTTTGCTTTGTCATCGATGTAGCCACTCGGAAGATCGACTTCGCGCCATGGCACTCGGTGCAGTTCTGATGCCGGTGGATCCCACGGGTGATGTGGATCGGGAAAACTCATCCAACAAAACCAATCTTTGTCTGCGGGCAGAGAATTCAACCAGTTGATGGTTTGTTGAGCAACCCAATTCGTGTGATACCACTCTGTCGGAATTGGATTGACCTTTATTTGCGGAGCGTTTGTGTCGCCACCGCCTTCGGCGTTTACTTGTAACTCGTGATCTAGAACGCTGTAATAACCAGCTATTGCTTCGGGGTGATTGTCGCGCATCCAATTTGAATAATGCAGTTGCCCGACTGCGCCATGTGTTGATAATTCCATGTGATCAAAGCCGCGATGCGGGTCACTGGGGTTGTCGATTGTCTTCCGTTGGTTGCCGATTCGATTTTCGGTGAATCTTAAGAACGGATCTAGCAGTGGCTCGAAATGAGCCTTACCGATCAACGCCGTCGTATAACCGGCGCGGCGCAGATCGCTGGCAATGCTCGGTGCATCCTCTGGCAATGGAACGCCGTTCATCCATACGCCATGCGTACTGACATGTTGACCAGTGATCATCGTGCTACGCGATGGCATACATACGACATTTTGTGGATGCGCACGATCAAAAGTGATGCCAAATTTGCTGAGCGCATCAATATTCGGTGTGCGCGCAATCGTGCCACCGTTGCAGCCAAGTGCATCGTAACGCTGCTGATCGGTGGTAATAAATAAAATTTTGCGACCCATAATTATTTACCGTCGAACATTTGCTTGACTTTTTCGAGACCGAGACTTGCCGCGCCAGCAATCGGCAATGCCAACACCTCGGGATCCATGTCGGTTGAATACATCACTAAACATCTTTTGTCACCGTCGGGGATTACATCAACCGTGCCGAGATGAAACTTGATCAGCGAGTTATTTACAATTTTGTATTGAAATCTGCGCAAATCGTGGTCGAGTGTGACTATGTCTTCCTCGAAAATAATGCCCGCAGCCAAAGTTATCCATCGCTTGTTGCCTTTGACGCGACATTCGTTGATCGGAAACCATTCGTGCAAGCGTTCGGGCGCGCCAACGAACGACCATACTTTGTCGGCGTTGCACTCGACAAAAACATGACGACGAACGGTGCCCATTGGTTGACAACGCTACTGATCTATGAATGTGCGAGACGAAGTCCTAAAAGCGCGAACGAACCGCCCAAAGGTCGGGGAAAATTGGCTTAAACAAGGTTGAGGTCAAATATGCTGCGCCACTTGAACCTCCGGTGCCTTGTTTCATGCCAATGGTGCGTTCGACCATTTTCACATGGCGATATCTCCACTCTTGAAGGCCTTCATCGATATCAATCAGTCGCTCGAGAAGCATTGCTGCCTCAGGATCATTTCGGTATGCGTCAGCCAATGACTCTTGCACAAGTTCATTGGCCGAATAGGACTCGCTGAAATTGCGTTGCATAATTTCAATTGGCATCTTGTGGTTGCGTTTAACCAAATAAACCAATACCGAGTCGAATAGTGCTGGTCGGTTCATCGCACTCTGAACTCTGAGTTGCGGTTCGCTGTTTGGTTCGAGGTGGTCAATCATCGAGTGGTCGCGCCTGCCGAGGACGGCTTCGAGTTCGCGAAATTGAACTGATTGAAATCCGCTGGCTGCTTCAAGTCGGTCACGAAAAGAATTGAATTGCAGAGGCGTCATTGTTTCTAAAATGTCAACTTGACTTACCAAAACTTTAAAAATTGTGCGGACGCGGCCAAGCACCGGCAATGAAGCATGTGTATCGCCAAGTTCAAGCAATTGCTGAACGCGGGAGAGCTCGTGCAAAACACACTTAAACCACAGTTCGTATGTCTGGTGAACAATTATGAAGAGCATCTCATCATGCTCTGGTCCAGTGGATCGCGGCTTTTGCAATTGCAATAATTCGTCAATTTTCAAGTAGGACGAATAGGTAAGCGAAGGCTCAAATTTTTTAGCGTTTACCCCAGAATTCATATACGGTGAGCGTATGCCAAACGATTTAACTTCGCGAAGTTACGCCGAAGAACTTGATGCAACAGACCCTTTATTTGCTTTTCGTGATGAGTTTGTCATTGCAGATCCGCAACTCAGTTACCTTGATGGCAATTCGCTTGGTCGTATGCCTAAGGCAACAGCAAAAGTTGTCGAAGACTATTTACGAGATGAGTGGGGCACAAAACTCGTAACTGGTTGGTCGGATTGGATAGACGAGGCACAGACTGTCGGAGATCTGGTTGGTCGTGCAACTTTTGGTGTTTCGGCAGGTCAAACACTTTGCGTCGATACGACGAGTGTAAATTTTTTTCAACTGTGCAGCGCTGCGGTCGCGGCCAAACCAAATCGCAAAACAGTCATCACCGATACGGCAAACTTTCCGACTGATCGCTACATTTTGGAAGGAATCTGTGAGCAACGCGGCTTGAAGCTTGTGTTGATCAACGACGATGCAGGTGAAGAGTATGTCTCACCAGAAGCACTTAGTGCCGTACTCAATGACGATGTCGCGCTCGTTTCTTTGTCGGTTATCCAATATCGGTCTGGTGTTTTACACGACGTCGCTAAATTGACTCAACTCACCCGCGATGCGGGTGCACTTTTTGTTTGGGACGCTAGTCATGCTGTTGGCGTTGTACCGATGCAGTTTGAACGTGACAAAGTTGATTTGGCCGTTGGGTGTACATATAAATATTGCAACTCAGGGCCAGGCTCTCCTGCGTGGCTATACGTAAGCAAACCAATGCAGTCCGAGTTGCAGGTGCCGATTCAAGGATGGTTTGCCCAGCGTGATCAATTTGCAATGGGTCAAGATTTTGATCGTGCGCATGGCATGCGAGGTTTTCAAATCGCTAGCCCGAGCATTATCGGCATGCGATGTGTGGAGACTGCAATTTCGATGATCGAGCGCGCAGGTCTGGTGGCCATTGCAAAAAAGGCCGCAATCGGCACCGACCTGATGATTGCACTGCACGATGCATGGCTAGCGCCTCTCGGCTTTTCTGTCGTCACGCCGCGCGATTCAAATCGTCGTGGTGGTCATATCTCTGTCCGTCACAAACATGCCCGCCAGATTTCTGAGGCGATGAGAATTTTTGCAAATGTAATCGGCGATTATCGGCAGCCTGATTGCATCAGGTTGGCGGTTTCGCCGTTAGCAACTAGTTACGTCGAAGTATTTGATGGGTTCGAGAGAATACGAGAATTAGTTTCATCAAAAAAATATCTTGAGATCACCGAAGTCTCTTCACGAGTTACTTGATTTATCGATTGGCGTGCTTGTTATCCAGCGGATGGCACTGGTCATTAGATAGCCAAGTGGTCGAAAAATAACTTGTTCGATGATTGGCAGATAGCCAACCCGTAACGGAATTCGTGTCCACGCAGGCAAAGTCGAGACAGTTGCAACCATC
>RFMT01000212.1 GCA_009927565.1 Acidimicrobiia bacterium | reverse complement strand
ATCAAACCTGGCATCACGATTGCGCCATTTGCATCAATGGTTTCGGGAGCATCGTTGGCGATTGGTGATGAAGAAATTGCACGAATCGAACCGTCACCACCAACTACCAAAGAACCGTTTTCTATGACTGAAGAAGATTTATCGACGGTCACGATTTGCGCGTTGGTTATTGCAACCCGGTCTTGTGAGGTAGCTGGCATTGCTATTTCTTTTCAGCTTCAAGATCAATTTGTTTAAGAATTGCCGCAAGCAGGCCACCAACGCGAGATGCTGATGCTTTGCCGATTGCCAATACTTCGTCGCCAGAGAGTTTTTCACCGGAAATGCCGGCAGCAAGATTGGTCGCTAGCGAAAGCGCCAGAACTTCTAGACCCATGTGGCGCGCAGCGATCGTCTCCATCACGGTTGACATACCGACGAGGTCGGCACCCCAAACTCGAGCGGCGCGAATTTCTGCGGGGGTTTCAAAATGCGGACCATGGAATCCCATGTATACGCCCTCGTGAAGAGTTGGGTCGACCCGCTTGGCGATTGCACGAAGTCGCTGACTGTAGGCATCTGTCAGGTCAACGAAACGCCCATGCAATGGCGCAGGTGCATCAGCACCGGTCAATGGCGAGAATCCGGTCAGATTGATGTGATCAGAAATCACTGCTGTTGCGCCAACGCCCCAGTCTTCGCGCAAACAACCTGCTGCATTTGTCAATACAACGGTCTTACAACCGGCAAATGCAGCAGTACGTACGGCGTGCACAACGGCGTTGACACCGTGACCTTCGTAAAGATGCGTGCGACCAGTGAGTAAAAGCACTCGAGACTTGCCTACGGCAACACTCTTTAGTGTGCCACCATGACCAATCGCCGAAGGTTTGATAAAGCCCGGAATTTCAGTGACTGAAATTTCATTCGTGGCTTCAAGCACCAAAGCGGCGTGTGCCCAACCCGAACCCAAGACAGCCAATACATCGTGCGAACCACCAAATTTTTTCACTACGACGTCAGCGGCTTGTTTCGCCACCTCGTAGGCATTGCCTGCACTTATAGGCTCCATAAATTCAGGCTACGGCGACCAACTAAATTTGCCTTACGAAGTAGCGCCTTCTAACTCATACAGCACGATCGCGCTTGTCTTTACGATCCACAACCCAGCACCTGCTTGATGAAAATATTTTTTCAACTCGTTGCGGTACCACAAACCTGAACGAGCATAGATTTCAAAATCTGTGACATCTCGGTCGACGTTGTGGCGTAGATCGCTTTTGGTCGGGACCTCGAAAAATAAAACATTTTTAGTCGCCTTTGCAAGATTCTTGATGGCGCTTTTTGCAGCACGATCGTTCAAATATTGCAGCACACTTTGACAAATTACGAGGTCAAACTTTCTCGACGGTGCCCACACGCTGATGTCCCGAAGGTCGTGGCCATATTTATGGCACGCGTGTTCGCTGACATCGACGGACATAACTTTGGTGTGCTTGTGATTCTTGCGATACCAGCCAGACCAGTAGCCGACGCCTGCGCCAATATCCAGAACCGACCGCACCGGAGCATCCCACCATTTGCATAACTCGTGAACAGCGGACGCCAAAGTTTCTATTTTTTGTCGTGAGTGCATTGGTGTTGTCGAATAAAACCGTTTGAAAAACGCGGCATCAAATTGAGATCTGGGCACCTGTGTTGTGTAGCAGGTATTTGAGTAGTCTTGCCAAACGAGAAATAATTCATCGTAGAGACGAGACAAAATGTCGGTTTACAATACAAAAATCGCCGGGCTATCGGGTCAAGCAGATTTGCTTAGTTCTTTAAAAGGATCAGTGACACTCGTCGTCAACGTCGCCTCGAAGTGCGGTTTGACTCCGCAGTACACGGCGCTTGAGGCTCTGCACAAGCAGTATTCAGATCGAGGCTTTTCAGTTCTCGGTGTACCGTGCAATCAATTTGGTGCGCAAGAACCTGGGTCAGCAGACGAAATCCAGACTTTTTGTTCAACAAATTATGGCGTGACGTTTCCTATGTCCGAGAAAATTGAGGTTAATGGTGCCGGCCGTCATGATTTGTACAACACCTTGACGGTTGTGGCTGACTCAGAAGGTCACTCCGGTGACATTCGCTGGAACTTTGAAAAGTTTTTGGTTGATCGCAATGGCAACGTCGTTAGTCGATTTAATCCAACTGTTGCACCAGACGCACCAGAAGTCGTAAGTGCGATCCAAGAGCAACTGGGCAAATAATTTATGCGTACTGTTAAAGTTGCGGCACTTCAGATGTCGATGTCGACAGAAATTGCAGCGAACATCGCTACAGCCGAGAGATTGGTTCGCAGCGCCGCCAAACAAGGTGCGCAAATAATTCTGATCCCCGAACTTTTTGAAGGTCATTACTTTTGCAAAGATCAAACGACCGAAGATTTGAATCGGGCAGTAGAGATGTCGTCGCACCCAACTGTTGCGCATTTCGCCAAAGTCGCTAAAGAACTCAGTGTCGTTTTACCGATCAGTGTTTATGAGCGTGCCAATAATTCTTTGTTTAACTCGGTGGCGATCGTAGACGCTGACGGAAAGGTGCTTGGTACATATCGCAAGAGCCACATTCCTGATGGTCCTGGATACAACGAGAAGTTCTATTTCAGTCCGGGCGACACGGGTTTTAAAGTTTGGCAAACGAAATATGCCAAGATCGGCGTCGGCATTTGTTGGGATCAATGGTTTCCTGAAGCGGCGCGCGTGATGACGCTACGTGGTGCCGAGATTTTGCTCTATCCGACGGCTATTGGCAGCGAACCGTCGAATGCCGAACTTGATTCATCGGGTCATTGGCAGCGTGCGATGCAAGGTCATGCAGCCAGCAACTTGACACCCGTTGTCGCGGCAAACCGCACAGGTCGTGAAGTTGGCCGTGT
>RFMT01000353.1 GCA_009927565.1 Acidimicrobiia bacterium | reverse complement strand
AGGTTGCTCGAAATCGCTGATCAAAGAATTGAGATGCAAGTTGAGGCACGCTGTTGGTGTGGCGCCAGAGCGACCAATAACGCTCGTTTGGTCAACGACAAAGTTGTGCTTGAGGGTGAAACTGTGATGGTCGGAGATACCGACAAGAACACGATTGCGCCACTGTTTGGTGATGTTGTGCGATACGAATTGCTATGCCGCAATCACTATCGCAAGAAACAAATTTCAGCTGATTAAAAAACGTCCAGCAGATCGACAACGAACACGAGTGTCTCGTTGCCTTTGATCACACCACCAGCACCACGACTGCCGTAGCCCATGTCTGGCGGAATCGTCAATTTGCGACGACCACCAACTTTCATGCCTGCAACGCCCTTGTCCCAACCCGCGATAACTTGACTTGCACCCAAACCAAACTCAAACGGTTCGTTGCGATCCCACGAAGCATCGAACTGCTTTGATGTACTCCAGGCCACACCTACATAGTGAACTGAAACGTTTTTTCCACTCACTGCCTCTTGGCCATCACCAACCGTGATGTCTTCGACGACTAAGTCAGACGGTGCAGGAGTATTCGGAATTTCAACTTTTGGCTTTGAATTTGACATGCCTGCACGCTACTCAAGAATTTGAAAATTCAGCGAAGGCTTGCACGATTTTTGCCGCACTCGAGGCCGTGGTTATCGCATACTTGTCGACGAACTCATTCAACATTTGCAGATCTTCGGGCGTATCAATGTCAAGTTTTATTTCGGGAAACGCCAACTCAGATGGCGCCATAACAGCCTGGATCTTAAACTTTTGCGGATTGTCCCAGATATAACTTGTGACGTGCTCTCGATGCGCTGTCTGAGTTGTCGATTTTGATATGTCGCTGAGTAGTGCAGCCGAAAGTACCTCTGCACCGAAGCCGTCGGCATATCGGCTATCAAGTCGTTGCTGGTGATTACACGAATAGTCGAAACCGCCAGATTTGTGGGCGACCACCAAGCGATCAATCTCTTCGGCGGCAACAAATGGATTATCAGCACATATTCGTACAACTAAATCTGCATTTGAGTCTTTCGCGGCTTGAACAAACCGATCTAGAACGTCATCTTGGCTGCCCCGAACGACTAATACTTTGAAATTTGACGCCACTTTGACAAGTTGGTCGTCATCGTGACTCGTTGATGTTGCAAGAACAACTTGATCAAGTTCTTTGGCATTACAGACACGTGTCAATACCCAATTCAGAAGTTCTTGATCACCGAGTTTCGCCATCATCTTGCCCGGAAATCTCGAAGAACCCATGCGCGCCTGTACGACGGCGACTACCCGACTCATGGTTTAGTGAGATCGTCCCAAGTCACAATGTGATCTTCGGGCAAATCGCGAGACACGCTTCTGCCGATCACTTCATCCCAGTGCATCGGGCTGATGCCAGTTCCAGGGCGTTTGGCGATGAGGTCTTGCTCACTGAGTTTGTGGCCAGATTTCAAGTCTCGCGTTAAAACAATGCTGCGACGGGCATTCAATCGCGAAATTTCTTCGGTAGCGATCGGAGCCTTGACTCGTGATGGACCTAGCAATTCATGAACTTGCTTCACATTTTTCTGAAACCGGAGCAAATCTTTTTCGTCCATTGCGTGATAGTGATCGTTACCAGGCAGTGTTTTATCGAGAGTGAAATGCTTTTCAAGCACGACAGCACCAAGAAGGTGCGCCGAAATCAGACTTGTCATTTGTTCGTTTGGCAAAGTGTGGTCTGAATATCCGAGCAACAAATCTGGATACCTATTGCGCAAATCAATCAACATACCTAGGTGTGCGTTTTCGTTGCGGGTCGGATAGTTCAAAATGCAGTGCATCAAACAGATCTCTTTGGCGCCGGCGCTTCGCAAAATTGTCAATGCTGCATCAATCTCGTCGATATTTGATGCTCCGGACGACAAAATGACTGGTTTGCCAGTTGCAGCAACTTTTTTCAAAAGTGGTGGATTCGTAATATCTGCAGAAGCAATTTTGAAGTACCTCACCAGCGGATTCAACATTTCAACTGCGCCCAAGTCGAACGGAGTTGAGACAAACTCAATTTCGTGTTTTTTGCAGTGAGTCGCTAACTCTTTATATTCAGCCTCGCCAAAAGCATCATATTTAGTGAACAACTCGTATTGGCTGGTAGTTGGCTCTTTGCTCGTATCCCAATACGAAGGTGAAAACTTCGATGCGATCAAGCCCGCCTTGTATGTCTGAAACTTTGCCGCGTCTGCGCCACCACGTTTTGCCGACTCAATCAATAACTTTGCGGTCTCAAGCGAACCTTCATGATTAACACCAATCTCGGCTATCACATATGGCAAATCGCTTTGACCAACGACGCGATCACCAAACTTGATTTGCGCAGTCACTTTGTTGACTCGCTACCGTGCTTTTCGATAATGCGTTGACGGTGATGCTCCATTGCGGCCGCGTCATTGGTCGCGTTATTCTCGTGGCGGCGATAACGGTAAAGAGGTAACTCGAGTCGATGAATTTGATATTTCTTCGTGAATCGCAAGCGTAGGTCTGTTTCTTCGTGAAGCAAGAAAGTTTCGTCGTATAGCCCAATATCAATCAATTGCTCTGTGCGAAACATGATTCCGCATGCAATCGGATCTGTCAGACAGTTTTTTCGACCCAAGACTTCTTCTTGTTCGTCCACCAAAAGATAATCACATGCGACAGCGTCCATATATTTGTTCTCTCTCAAAAACTCGTGCAACAAATGCAGAAACTGCGCATTGACGTAGTCGTCGGCGTCAACGCGCACTACATATGGTGCTCGAGCTCGACGAATTGCCTTGTTTAGCGATGCGGGCAAACCAATATTTTTGTCGTTGTTAATCAGCACGATCTCACTTGCGAATTCGTTTAGTACCGATGCACTGCGGTCGGTGCTGCCATCATTGATGACAACAATTTCAAACTTGTCACGCGAAATAGTTTGCGAAATCAACGAGCGAAGGCATCGCGAAATGTATTTCTCTTGGTTATATGAAGCGACAATCACAGAGATGACAGGTGAAGTCATGTTGATTACCGTAGAACTTTCGACAGGGCTTTATGCAACCTTGCAGGTACGGCTTCGTCCATTTTCACGACTACTGGCAGAGAAACAGCACGTTCAAGTATCTCGCGCGAGCATGAGAACGCCTTTGACAAGTCGCCACCATGGCGTGCCACAAGTTCGGGCATGTGGGTCCAGGTGCCAGCAAAGTGCCAAGTCACAGCCTCGGGAAGAATCTTGGTTGACAGGCCTTCGGCGACAAGGGCATCTCGACATAGTCGCGCAGTCGCGTTGTCTATGACACTGAAAACTAATGCGTCTGCAGTTTCATATGAGCCAGCAGGCACTTCGCGTGCAGTAATGCCCGGCAAAGCTTTAATTGCTGTCCACATGGCATCTCGATTCTTGCGTTGCGCTGACACCACCGACGCAAGTTTCTTCAACTGGGCCAAGCCAACTGCTCCCTGCATCTCGGTCATTCGATAATTGAACCCACTGCTTGCGCGAGTGTCTTCCCAACGTGGCACAGCAGGATTATTTTCATGCCCGTGATCATGCCATGCAGCAGCCGCTTTATAGTCTTTTTCGTTTTGGAAAATGACCATGCCACCTTCACCGGTTGTCATGGTTTTTGCAAAGTCAAAACTAAATGTGCCCATTCGGCCCCAAGCACCTAATGGCCGACTATCGAGAGAACCGCCACAGCCCCATGCCGCGTCTTCAATCAAGGTGACTCGATGTTCACGGCAAATACTTTCGATTTCAAAGAGATTGCACGGCGTGCCCAACATGTGCACTGCAATAACTGCTTTTGTCTTTGGTGTGATTAATTTTTTCAATGAGTCTGGTTCTAGGTTCAATGTGCCGTCGATTTCGGCGCACACGGGTGTCGCACCAGACTCGATAATTGCCTCGACCGTAGCGACAAAAGTAAAACTCTGAGTAATTACTTCGTCGCCAGGTTGCAGATCTAGAACCGCGAGAGCCACGCGAAGTGCGGCGGTACCTGACGTAACCGCAAGCGCATGTGGCACACCCAGCGACTTAGCGAAAGCTTGCTCAAAGTCGCGAACTTTCCACCTGTCTTGTCGTATCGCATCAAACGAGTGCCTGAATAAGACACCTCCATG
>RFMT01000417.1 GCA_009927565.1 Acidimicrobiia bacterium | reverse complement strand
TCGGGCTGCCTGCAAAATATTTAATGTGCCCTTGATGTTTGTGTCTATATATGTATCTGGTGAGTGATACGAATATGGAATTGCGATCAGTGCCGCCAAGTTGAGAATGACTTCTTGCTGTTCAACTGCTTTGTCGACACCGTGCGGGTCGCGAATATCGCCGGCGAACACATCGATGCTGTCACGAATCGATTTGTCAGACTCATCAAGCCATCCCCATGAGTTGAAAGAGTTGTACAAAACGAATGCCCGAACTTCGTGGCCATTCTTGACCAGTGTTTCGACCAAGTGCGAGCCGATGAAACCATCTGCACCAGTGACAAGAACTTTCACTAGCTAATTTCCCAATGAACTTGTGAGCGCCGAAAAAATAAATGCAACAGCGATTGACACGATGACGGCAGCAAAGATGCCAAAAGCGACGGTACCTAAACTCAAGAACCCGGCAGACCGCAGCATCTGATCCTTGGTCGACGGTCGATAGAAATCGGTGTGTTTATTGTCAACCCGAACAATAAGAGGTTTGTTTTGACCCTTAGATCGACCGCGATTTGCGAACCAAAGTGCGATCATGCTCAGCACGATGATTGCGCTTGACCTGACCGTAACATCAAAGACGGTGAGTGACATGAGTATCGACACAACCACAACTACTTCTAGCGTATCGCCGACGGTCGCGGGCGAGCAGGAGACCGTTATTGCACCGCGTCAACGCAATATGTGGTGGGCGCTTCCACTGTTGACAATTGTTTGGCTTGTGACTGGAGCACTAATCACCTCGTCGTTTGTCAAAATGAATTATTGGGAAGTTGCCCCAGGGTCAGCAGAAGAAGTCGCGTCACGATTTTCGTTCGACAAAAATGCATTGAGTCAAGTCACGCGTTACGAAACTTCGGCGCCAATCTTGTTTGTTACCGCGTATGGATCAAAACTGAGCGCTCTTGATTCACTCGTGGGTGTGCTTGACCCCGATGTCGATGTTTTAAACCGCGAAGAGAAATTTGGCACCATATCTCCGAGCGAGCAACGTCGTCTCGGTTTTCAAGCGATGGCTTCGGCGAAACAGATTGCCGAATATGTGGCGCTCAATCGACTTGGTTATAACGTTTCAATCGCCTATGGCAAATTGATTATCGAGAGACTTGTTTGCGAAGATGCACCACGACCACTGAGTGCGTGTCTGCAACTTAATCCTGGTGACACGATCACCGCATTTGACGGAATTGAGATACCAACGCTCTCAGATTTGATGCCGATCATCGCTGATTATTCGCCGGGCGACGTAGTCGATTTAACCGTTACGCCGCACAAGACAACTGAAAGTGTCACGAAAAAAATCGAACTTATGGTCAGCCCTGACGATCCGAACCGAACCATCATCGGAGTGTGGCCCGCAGATACGCGCACGGTCGATTTGCCATTTGAAGTCGATATCGACACAGATTCAATTGGGGGCCCGTCAGCCGGGCTTTCGTTTACTCTTGCACTTCTCGATGAGTTGACTGCAGGTGAACTTACAGGCGGGGTGAAAGTCGCTGCGACAGGCACGATTGATGGCGACGAAAGCATCGGGGCAATTGGTGCGTTGCGCCAAAAAACTGTGGCAGTGAAAGCATCAGGTGCAACCGTGTTTCTCGTGCCGAGTGCTCAGACGCCAGAAGAGTTGAGTGCCGCACGTCGAGTTGCTGGTTCGAAGTTGCGCATCGTCCCAGTTGCAAATCTCACCGAGGCACTCAAAGTTTTGGAAGAGTTGGGTGGCACCGTAATAAGTAATGACGCAATCGAACTATAAATAGGGTTTAATCTTGGCTAATGGCGATTAGCTTCTCTAAACCTGACCCTTCATCGCCCGCCGCGGTCGGATCTGCCCAATTTAATGTCACCCGACGTGGCTACGACCAAGGCGAAGTCCGTGACTTTTTACGGATGGTTTCGGCTGAATTAGCTCGTTTGCAAGAACGAGAAAAGTTTTTGGAAAGCGAGATGCGTGCGATGCAGACTCGCGGACTTTCAGACCCCGGCGTGCTCGATGAAGCGACAGTTACGACATTATTAGGAGAAGAAACGGCACGTGTGTTGTCTGTCGCCCGCGAAGCCGCACAGCAGATGCGAGATCGTGCGGCTGAAACAGCAGAGCGGATGGTTCGTGAGGCGGCGAGTGAAGTTGCAAGGATGCGCGAAGAAGCAGAGATCGAATTGTCGCGCCGCCGAAGTGATGCGTCATCCGATAGCGAAGCCGAAATCGAACTTGCAAAGCAACAAGGTCGCGAAATGGTCAACGAGGCCCGTGCATACCGTGAGAAGCTTCTGGCTGAACTTGCGACGCGACGCGAACTTGCGCGACAGCAGATTGAAGAACTGATTCGACATCGTGATCGATTGAAAGAGGCATTCGAGCGTGCGAGTCTGGCCGCCAGTGGAGCCGTCGGCGACCTAACAGACTTCGATGCCGCAGCAGAAGAGTTTCAACAGTCTGTGCCGGTCGTAATCGAAACCTCACCGATCAGTGTCATCAAGCCTCAAGAAGATGAGACGTCAAATGTTTTGCCGTTTGATCGCGAAAAATTCGAAGACGATGTTGAACCGCAACTTCAACCCGAACCCGACAATGTTGTCGAAGTTGAAAAAGTTGATCGCATCGAAGAGAGTCAAAGCCAAGACGAAGAACCAGATAACGGTCATCGAGCAAAAATTGTGCAGATGTTTGGTCGTACTTCGCGGCGTTTGCACCCGTCAACCGATAAGCCAGAAGTTGAAGCGCAAGAGACTACTTCACCAGAAAAGATTGAAGAGTCTAAAGGACCTGAACCAGAGGCAAAAAAGACAAGCGTTGACGACCTTTTTGCACGGTTGCGAGAGGCCGGTGCCCAAAGTGTTGCTAGTTCGGTAAAGAACTCAAAGCCTTCGACAAAAAAATCTTCAGAAGCAAAAGTGAAGGCCCCAACGCCGATTGAACCAGATCTAAAAATGTTCGAGCGTCGAGATACTGCTTTGGTCGCTGTCGACGAGGCTGTCGCTAAAAAGTTGAAACGTGTGCTTGCTGATGAAGAGAATGCAGTGCTCAATTATCTGCAGTCGAAGAAAGCGCAAGTTGCCCTTGAAAAAGTACTGCCAAGCGTTGAAAATCAGTTGCAAAACTATGTCGAAGCAACGAGCAAAGAGTTGATTGAAGCCGCAATGGCTGGAGCCCAGTCGCTTTCAAAGAGCCTGAAAGCTGACTTGCGAAAGAAAGTCAGCAACACGTCAGTGATGCAGGTCATGTCAAAGAAACTTGCAGATGACATTGTCTATCCACTTCGTGAACGCATTCAAAAATGCGTCGAGAAGAGTGCCGGTAGTGCTAGTGAAATGTCGAGTTTGATTCGCACGGTTTATCGAGAATGGAAGATGCAGCAAGTTGACAAGCTTGTTGGCGATATCTCACGCCTTGCGTATAGTCGTGGCGCATACTTAGTTTTAGAAACAGGAACAAAAGTTTGTTGGATGGTCGACCCTAACGGTCCACCATGTTCGGATGCCGAAGATAATTCGCTCGCGGGTGAAGTTGCGTGTGGCGAAAAGTTTCCGACAGGACATGAGCACCCCGTGATTCACTCGGGATGTAAATGTCTTGTAGTGCCAGCACCGCGATAGTCTTTCCGACGTGCGGAACCCCTCCGACCTACCCCGTAATCCACGCAACCCGCGTTCAGGTGGTGGCGGATTTGCGCTGAGTTCGTCTAAACGAGGACGAACAATTTGGTCAGCAATTTTGGCGGTGTTTGTCATCGGCGGCATCTCGATCCGCAGTTTGGCGGGATTTTATGTTGATGTTCTTTGGCACAACTTGGTCGGCAGATCAGATGTCTTTTGGGGTGTGTTGACCACCAAAGTTGTTCTTGGGGCAGTGTTTGTCGTTATTTTCACTCTGGTCACACTTGTTAACTTATGGCTGGCTGATCGATTGGCGCCGAACAACGTGCCGGTCTCACTTGAGCAACGCGCCCTTGCGGGATATCGCCAACTAGTTGCATCACGTCAGTGGTTGGTTCGAGTTGTTATCTCGTTTGTTCTTGGTCTTCTAGTCGGTTTGCCGGCATCCGCGCAATGGCAAGACTGGCTGTTATTCAGGAACGCACAATCGTTTGACCTAAAAGATCCACTTTTTAATCTTGATGTCAGTTTTTACGTATTCAAGTTGCCATTCATCCAGTTTCTGATTAGTTGGTCGCTCGCGGCGTTGATTTTGATTTCACTCGTAACATTTATCGCACACTATTTAAATGGTGCAATTCAGTTACAGACCCAAGGTCGACACGTCACCCCTCAAGCCAAAGCACACATTTCGGTTCTGTTCGCTCTGATAGCGATTTCAAGAGCCGTGAGTTATTGGTTTGGTCGTTTTGAACTTACAACTTCAACTCGTGGTGTAGTTCAGGGTGCAACTTTTACAGACGTCAATGCACAATTGCCCGCGACGAGTTTGATGATTTTGGTTTCGCTTGCAGTTGCAGCCCTGTTTTTATGGAATGTCTGGCAAAAGAGTTGGCGATTGCCGGTTCTTGCAACAGTTCTTTGGATTGTCGTCGCATTAGTGGCCGGGCAGATCTACCCAGCGATCGTTCAGCGGTTTTCTGTACAGCCAAACGTCAGTACCAAAGAATTGCCATTCATCGAGCGCAACTTGTTGGCAACCAAAGACGCGATGGGTCTTGACTCTGTGAGAAGTGTCGAAGTTGAATACGAACAGATAACCAGTGCCGATGTCGTGAGTGACTTAGAGCCGCTGACCGACGTTCGTCAACTTGACCCAATTCAAATGCGAGACCGATTCGTATTGGATGAGGGACAAACTTCTTTTTATGCAATACGTGATCTAGACGTTGATCGATACAAAATTGACGGCCGTGAACAACAAGTTTTGGTGGCAGCGCGCGAACTGAACACCGCTGGCATTCCGAACCGCACGTGGGTTTCTCGACACCTTCTATATACACACGGTTGCGGCTTGATCGCAGCCCCTGCAAGCAAAGTGACTGTTGACGGTCGACCGATCTACACAGATCTGAAAATTGATCGACCAGAACTATATTTCGGAGAAGGTCTTGATTCATATGCGTTGGTCAAGACTGGTGAAGTTGAGCAGGCCTGTGCTGATTCAAAAGCTCAGAAATATTCGGCCAACGGTGGCGTTCAACTTTCATCGCTCGTTCGCCGAATTGTATTTGCTGTTCACTTTGGTGAGTACAACTTGTTCGGTTCGTCACTGTTGGACGATCAATCACAAATTGTTTTTATTCGCAACATCAAAGAACGCATTGCAAAAGTTGCACCATTTTTGCGACTTGATGCCGACCCATATCCAGTTGTCGTCGATTCAAAAGTTCAGTGGATAATCGATGCATTCACGATTACAAATCGATATCCATACGCCCAGCAGGCCAACATCGATCAACTGACGCTTGGCAGTGGGTTAAATACTTCGTTTAATTATGTTCGCAACAGTGTGAAAATCGCAGTCGATGCCTATGACGGTTCGATGACTTTTTATGTTGTAGATCAAAAAGATCCAATCATAAAGACTTGGCAAGCAGTGTTTCCGAAATTGTTTACTTCAGTTGAGCTTGCTCCAAAAGAATTAGTAGATCACTTCAGATATCCAGAAGATTTGTTTAGAGTGCAGACAAATACCTACGGTCGCTACCAGTTTGAAGACGCGACGCTGTTTTTCAATCGCAACGCGGCATGGAGCGTTGCTCAGGCACCTGCGACTGAACCTGAGGGATTGACCGGTGTAGTTGCTGGAGATTTTACGGCTGACTTGAATGCTGCTAACACGGGCGAAGTTAGAGATGCAAGCGTGGCACGGTTCGAGCCTTACTACACGATGTTTCACGAACCACGTTCGACCGAGAAGACGGGCGTATTTTCTATGTTGCGACCGTTTGTTCCATTTTCGGCAGACAATGCTCGAAAAGAACTTCGTGCATTCATGGTTGTTTCAAGTGACCCAAAGACATATGGGCAATTGACGATTTACAAAGTTGCTGAGCCATTGCCCGAAGGACCGGCAACAGTCGCGGCAGAAATCGGTAGCGATCCGGTGGTCTCGCAGCAAATCACCTTGCTTGACCAAAGAGGTTCACGAGTTATATACGGTGACCTGCAGATAATCAACGTCAGCAAAGGTCTGGTTTATGTTCGACCTTTGTTCGTGCGACCTGATGACCCGAGCGCAAAGCAGATTTTTGTTCGAAAGTTTTTGGCTTCATATAACAATCGCGTCGTAATGGCCGATGATCTGACGGCTGCAATTTCTAAATTGTTCCCTGGATTCGACAAAAATCTCGGTGACCGCATCGATGACGGCACTGTTGAAGTATTGCCAGAAACGTCTGGCGACTCTGCAGACTCGTCAACCGCATCGACATTGCCATCTAGCGGCGGAAGTTCAGAGAATCTTGATACTCCGGCTGCACTGCTCGCGCGAGCAGAAGAGTTGTTTGCACAAGCAGACGCCGCACTTGGCAGTACTCCACCAGACTTTGCGCTTTACCAAAAGCGATTGGCCGAGGCACGCGAATTAGTCAGTCGCGCGATTGCCCTCGTCGGCAACTGAGACTGATTATTTCGTTTTTCTAATCTGCTCGATAATTTCGGCTAGATCTTGCCGAAATGCAATTTCATAGCGTGCCTGTTCGTTGGCAATACGAATTTGATTCGTACGAAGTTGTTCAAGCGCTTCGCGTGAGGCTGATTCGTCGGCTGTTTTCGCGAGCGACTCAATTTCGGTACCGAGTTCGTGAAGTTGATGCGATAACTCGGTGGTCATTGTTTTGAGACGTGCGTCAATAATTGTTATTTTTTGGTCAAGACCGTTTGTCGCTGCAGTTACCAATGAGAGCGCATTTGTTCGTTTCGTAAGTTCGCTACGAAGCTCTGCCAATTCGTTTTTCAGAACTTCGAGGTCTGACTGTGTCGCCTTGGGTGTTCGCTTGAAGAGTGACATCGCATCAGCGATTATGTCATGTCGCTGGTAGCCTGAGTGAC
>RFMT01000301.1 GCA_009927565.1 Acidimicrobiia bacterium | reverse complement strand
ATGCGCGGTCGCGTCGACATGTTCAAGCAACTTGAACACCAGAAGACGTCACTCATAGCGAAATTAACCTAGCAAATCACCAGGCTGAGAGACCGCCGTCGACGATGATGTTTTGTCCAGTTACGTAACTCGATGCATCTGACGCCAGATAAATTAACGCACCAACTAATTCTGTTGCTTCGCCCATTCGTCCGAGTGGAACACGATTTGAATATTTTTTATTGAATTCACTGTTTTGGCCCGACGCTATGCCACCAGGCGTCAATGTATTGACGCGAATCTTGCTATCTGCCCAATATGTTGACAAATAACTTGTCAAGCCAATTACCGCAGCTTTTGAAACTGAGTAAATAGCTGGGGTATTAATTGCCCTTCCGTTGTATTCAGAACCTTCGTATATGCGCTGATCTGGCGCAACAACACCGTAGATCGAAGAGATCTGAATTATCGATCCACCGCCTTGTGCCTTCATTTGGTTGCCCACACTTTGGGCTACTAGAAAAAGCCCGTCAACATTTACCGCCATGACTTCGCGCCAAGTTTGCAGCGAATAATTTTCGAACTCTGCAAAGAACTGATCAAGATTGGAGCCTTTTGAAGCTGCGTTATTGAGCAAGATGTCAATGCGGCCAAGTCGGTCAACGACATCTTCAACCATTGTCACAACAGAGTCAGGAGAAGTTATGTCGCACGCAAACGCCAAGACTTTTTGATTCTGTTCTTTACTAATTTTTCTTGCGGTCTCGTCAGCCTTGTTTTTGTCAATGTCGATAATCGCGACATCTGCCCCAGCAGTGACAAGTGCTTGGCAGAATACTTGACCTAATAGGCCGGCACCGCCTGTTACGACGGCGACTTTGCCAGTGAGGTCGAACAAGTCATCATTCTTTAGATCGTTCACTTAGTGCTGCCTTTCGTCATCATCCATTCAACCACTTCGAAATCTGCCTGTGAGTCGATATCGATCGAGCGTTCGCGGGGCATCACAAAAAGGCGCGTATTTTTTGTAAACAGAGTTTGATTTTCAAACAACGCGTTACGTCGCCAAACATATATTGAAGCATTCATGTCGAAGCACTGTGGCGAGTCTTGACGACGATCAACTGAAACTGGCGGCTGTTTTGACAAGTGAACGATGCCTTGTTCGTTGGTTTCGACGAGATTGAAATATGGCGATCGATGGGCAGGCGTGCCGGTGATGACATTGTCAGAGTTTGTCGATTTCAACAGTTCAAGCGCACCCAAAATGTCTTCAGGAAGTCGCAATGGTGCAGTTGCGTCCAAATCGATGATCACATCAAATTGCCCAAACTTTTTTTCGGCCAATTCGACGCAATGACGAATTGCTGGAAGCTTTGGTGCCGTATCTGAAGCCAGTTCAATTGGGCGCTCGACGGCGTAAGTTGCACCGTGGGCAAGAGAGACATTTCTGATATCGGCACTGTCACTGCTGACGACAATTTGATCAAAGAGTTTTGTGGCAAGTGCTTGCTCGATTGAGTAGACGATCAAAGGCTTTGAGTCAATTAGCCGCAAGTTTTTGTTGGCAACGCCCTTTGAGCCTGCGCGGGCACAGATTGTGCAAAGAACTTTCATCGGCTTACCCAGCGTTGCTTTTTAGCAGAATCTTCGATTGCTTCTATTGTGTCGACAACTTTTGACGCCTCGCCAAGTGTGCAGATATTTTTCGAGTCGCTTGAAATCACAGCAAGGTGTTGTGAAATGTATGAGTCATCTGCGTTCACCGCAAACTTAACTTCACGCTCATTGAACTTTGCACTATTTCCAACTAAGTCGACGCTTACTGTGCCGTTATTGCCATTGACTGTAATATGGCGCTGTTTTATTTGGTCCAAATAATTTAGATGAACTGAAACAACGTTGCATTTAGCGGAAGACATCAGAATTGAAAATGTGTCGTCTGTTGTTATCTCAAGATCGCTGAACTTTCCACCGATAGCAGTAAGCCGTTGCCAATCGCCGAAGAAGTGTTGCGCAAGATCCAACTCGTGGCTGAGGTCTCGCAATACACCACCCCCCGAAATATCTTGAGCCGAACTTGATTGTCGGTAGTCGGTTTCGGGACGCCATGTCGGCAGATATTGACCTACATAAAAGTTTGCAGATGACAATTTTCCAAGTTTTGGCAGTGCGTCTTTCAACCAAATGATTGCCGGATGAAAGCGTAGGTTATAACCGACAGCCGCAAACGAGAACGAATCTGTTGCCAACTTGTAGGGCTTTTCAAACACTGGCTTCTCGATTAACACTCGTCCATTAAATTTGTGGCGTATCAGAGTCGAGAGGTCTTGAAAATGTTGCGATGTCTTACTTGCGATCACCGCATAATCAAATGAGTGTCTTTCTAGTGCGTCAGAAAGCAATCTAAAGTCTGCGTTAGGCGAGTTCGCAGAAGCACTAGAAACTTGATGGCCGAGCTGTTTAAGAATTCTTTGATGTCGCGAACCGATTGAACCAGCACCGACGACTACTACATTCACTGAATTTCCTGGGGCCATTCACGTTGGGCGCGCTCAAGTTCATCGAGACGGCCAATGTCGACCCAATATTCGTGCAGCGGAAAAGCCGCAGTGCGATGACCGTTTGCAGCAAGCTTTGCAAAATGTGTCGGCATGTCGTAAAAAGTGTTATCAGGGATGTTGTTCAAGCCATCTTGGCTGATGACGTAAATTCCTGCGTTCACTAAATGTCGTTGAATTGGTTTTTCTTCGACGCCAACAATTTGAGTGCCGTCTACTTCAACGACCCCGTACGGCACTTGGTAGTGATCTTCACGCACAACCATTGTCGCTACAGCGCTTTCTCGTTCATGAAAATCTAAAAGTGCATCAACTGAAATACGTGTCAAAAGATCTCCATTCATCACGATTATTGGCGCATGAATATCGCGCGGAAGCAACGAAAGCCCGCCCGCTGTACCGAGTCGTGACTTTTCGTGAAGATAAGTGATTTTTGCTCCAAGGCGTGAGCCATCGCCGAAATGTTCAGCAATGATGTTTGCCTTGTAGTTGACAGAAACGAAAAAGTTATTGAATCCCTGATCGATAAAAGATTGGATAATGGTTTCAAGAATTGGCTTACCGCCGACTTTGAGCATTGGTTTCGGAGTTTCCTCTGTGAGTGGGTGAAGGCGAGTGCCTAGACCTCCCGCCATAATCACAACGGCGTTTGGTTTGTGAGCCGCGCCGATCATGTCGTCGACTGTTAACACGTCTACAACCCTGCCTTGGTCATCTAGCAAAGGCATTTGGTGAATGCGCTTTTCGCGCATCAGTTTTAAAATCGCCGCTCTGGGGGTTTTTGACGCACTCGTAATCGGCTGACTACGCATTGCCTCGCCAGCAGTAATGTTCAGGTCTTTGCCTGCCAAAATTGCCTTGCGAATATCGCCGTCAGTAACAGTGCCCAGCAGTTTGTTCTCAGAATCAACGACAAGTGCGATCTGTAGGTTGCCGTTAGTGATTGCTTCAATCGTCTGGCGCAACGAGGTCGAACTCGAAACGAGAGCATCTCGCCAATTTGACATTGCTTCTATTCTAATTGTGCTGCGGGGTTCCCCACGACGGTGGTATTCGCTTTTACGTGATGTCGCACAACGGCGCCAGCACCAATGATGCATCCTTCACCGATTTCAATGCCTTGGATAATCACAGCGCCAGCGCCGACGAATGCGCCACGCCCAAGTTTTACGGCGCCAGAAATAATCGCACCTGGTGAAACGACCGCATGCGCAGAGATGACAACATCGTGGTCAACCGATGCACGCGTGTTGATGACAACATTTTCGCCAACTACCACTCTGTTTTGTAAAACTGCCCCTGCCATTATTTGGACACTCTGGTCGATCTTGCATTCGGCGCCGATAGATGCGGCCGGATGAACTACGCCATCAAACTCAAAACCGAGTTTTGAAAAGCGTTCAAATATTTCGATTCGGCCTCGTGTGCTACCCGTTGAACCCAAACCGTTAATCAGGGTTGTGTTGAGTGGATTAAGTTTTCTCAAATACGAATCATCGCCCAAGACCTCGACACCGAAAACTTCTGAGCCAGGCACGAGTTGCGCATCAATGATTCCGGCAACTGTAATTTTTGACGCGACAAGTGCGTCAAGTACGACGCGACCGTGACCACCACATGCGACAAGATAAATGCTCTTCTTGGGCGAGCTACTCATTGCTAAATGATTTCATTTTCTGCAATGTCGCGGGTTGCCTTTGTGTTGAGTAGAGACCAGTATTCAATTGGTGGCCGGCCGGTACCAGGTCGCTTGATCACGATGTTGTCTTTTGTGAACACGTCCCCGATTTTTATTTGCTTCGCGGAAACGATGCTTCTACGTGCAATTTTCTTGTTTTGAATCTCAACTTCGGTCGGCACCTTTTCACCATTACCGAAGGCCTCTTCGAGTTCGCGAATCTGGCTGACCAACATTTTGAATTCGTTTGGCTCAAGTGATGCTTGATGGTCGGGGCCGGGTAATGCTCGACTCGTGGTTAGATGTTTTTCGATAATCGTTGCACCCATCGCCACAGCGGCAACCGCGAGATGAACCCCCACGGAGTGATCTGAAAAACCAATCGGGCAATTGAACTTGTTGCCAAGAGTCAAAATCGCCCTCAAATTTACGTCTACCGGTTTGGTTGGATAGTCAGTTGTGCAGTGAAGCAAAGTCACGCGCTCGCTGACTGCTTTTTTGCCCTCGGAAGATTCAAACGCACTAGTCAATGAAGTTCTTGAAGGATTCGCGGTGGCTTGCGTGGTCATCGCAAAGGCGATAACGCTGAGCGCCTCGGCAACCTCATCAATTGTGCTCATACCCGTTGAGAGAATGATTTTGTCTGCAGACTTAGCCACCTCAAGCAGAAATGGCGCGTTTGTAAGTTCGCCCGAACCAACCTTTATTGTCTTGAGACCAAGATTATTGGTTAGAAAATTGAGACTTACTGAATCAAAAGGTGTTGACAAAAACTGAATGCCACGGCTTTGGCAGTAATCGTAAAGTTCTCGTTGTTGTTGCTGAGAAAGTTCGAGTGATTGCAGCATTTTCAGCTGCGATTCGCTCGAACCAGTGTTGACTATCTGGTATTCGGCCTTGTTCGCATCTGCTGTAACTATTGCTGACGCGATAAAAGATTGAAACTTTACGGCATCTGCGCCTGCAGATATCGCAGCGTCTACCAACTGGTGAGCAAGCTCCATTGAGCCGTTGTGGTTAACGCCAGCCTCGGCAATTATGAACGTTTTTTTAGATTGGGTCATTAGGTTCACGAGATATCGAAAAAAGTTTTGTGCAGATTCAAGTCCGCATTTTTAAGAGTATCGGCAATGCGTTGTGCGGTGTTGCTCGACTTGTAGCTGCTGACTGTGTTGGCACATCGTTCACGCCAATTTGGTGACAATGCCGTTTCGATTGCTGTTTGAATTTCTTGCTTTGCTACGCCGACATCAATTATCGAGTTTGCACGAAGGCGACCGTCCTGACGATTGCCAATGTTCACGGTCGGCTTGCCAAATGCAGGGGCCTCAATTATTCCGCTGGATGAATTGCCAACCACTGCATCGCATAAATTGAGAAGACTTAGATATCGACTTTGCCCTAATGATGCATGCATCGATCGCAGCTTTGGATCACGTTGCACAAACTTTGCAATTTGCGAAGATACTTCGGTATTGCCGGGGTCGGCATTTACGCCGGTAAAGACAATTGTGCAGTAACTGAAATTTTCTAGAGCCGACAAGACATGATCAATTTCTTCTGTTACTGACATGGTGCTACGAGTTGTCGGATGATAAGTGACAAGGAGAATCGGGTTTTTAAGTGCGATATTCAGTGTTTTGCTCAGATCACTTTTGTTCATTAGTTCGCTTGCCAATGCATTTTCAACTCCAAGACTGCCGACATTGAACACAGAACTCGGTTGCTCACCTAGTTGCACAACTCTTTTTGCATATTCTTTTGCGGCAACAAAATGCAAACTTGACATTTTTGTAATTGCATGTCGAATGCTGTCATCAAACGCCCCGGAGGTAATCTCGCCACCATGAATGTGGGCGACTGGGATGTCGAGTATCAATGCAGCCTGCGCCGTGGCCAGAATTTCATAGCGATCACCGAGTAGTACAACGACATCTGGTTTGAGGTTCGAAAGTGTTTCTGCGATTTGTGATGTCACATTTGCCATCGCTTTTACTGTGGCGAGTTTTGAGTCGTCCGAAAGATCAATTGACAGTTTGGCAATCGGTACGAAACCATCGCTTTCAATCTCGTTGACAGTCATGCCATGGCTAGGTGAAAGATGCGACCCAGTAACTACCAGTTGAAGCTCAACTTGAGGATCGTTTTTCAAAATAAACAACAACCGTCGCAACAAACCATATTCGGCGCGCGTGCCTGTGACCACACAGATTTTCTGGTTCACTATTTTTTCTCCAAGTAGTGCCTTGCGCTGCTCGGTATGTTGATCAGCGATTGCCACAAATCTTGCGATACCGGCAAACTGGCCCGCGGAGAACTTTCATACATCGGCAAAGTATGTAACAAGTTCCAGGCGGGTCGACACATGTAACCATTGGCTCGGGCCGCAACAAGCAATTCGTCGCGCAAACTCAAGTCTGGTTTTTTCAGTCGGACGGTGTTTAACCAATAATTTGAGGTCGTGCCATGAGGCTCGGCTACAAACTCCATCGAGTTTGCACCAGAAAAACCTGCGGCATATTTTGTCGCAAGGACTCGTTTGGCGGACAAAAAATCATCCAGTCGACTTAGTTGCGCGCATCCAAGTGCTGCGTTGATGTTTGGCATGCGATAGTTGAATGCGACGGCGTCATGGATGTATTCGTAGTCATGTGGCATTTTCGCAGTGGTAGC
>RFMT01000315.1 GCA_009927565.1 Acidimicrobiia bacterium | reverse complement strand
TTCGATTTAAATGCCTGCCAAAGGGGGTTTTGTCAGGCTCAAAGTACGATAAGGCGCTTTACGAGTCTTTACAACCTATTAAGCATAAAACTTTAGTCACTATGACTCAAGTTTGGTTTTTACCATATCCCATAAGGGTAGTGAGGGCACGGCACCCTCAGTTTGAGTAGCCAAAGCTCCGGCAATCACGGCCGCTCGAAGCGAAAATGTCATTGATTCGCCAAGTGCCAGGCGAGCGGCCAACATGCCACAGAAGGCATCCCCGGCACCGGTTGTGTCAACTGGCGTGACTTTAAAAGGATCAACCTGCCTCGTGCCAGTTTCGTCAACGACCATCGCACCCTTTTCGCCTTGAGTGACAATCACCGTCTTGACACCGAGGCTTTGCAATTTGCTCACGCCTCCTAAAAGTTGAACTTCATGTTCGTTGGGGGTGACGATGTCAACCACACCAAGCAATGAATGGGGAAGTGTCTGCGCTGGAGCGGGATTCAAGATTCGCTTAGTCGATGGTCCTGCCAATTCGAACGCGCGTTGAACAACCGACAACGGCACTTCAAGTTGACACAACAAAACTCTTGCCGCAGAAATTAACGACTTGTATTTTTCGATGTCGTCATTACTGATCGCATGATTCGCGCCAGGTACAACAATGATCGAATTTTCGCCGTCGTCGCTGACCCCAATTAAAGCGCGACCGGTTGGCGCCGATACTCGCTGCACCGCAGAAACATCAACACCGTCATTAATTAGTGCGGCGAGCAATGTTTCGCCAGCATGATCGCGACCGAGCGCACCCACGAACGCAGTACGCGCTCCGGCTCTGGCGGAAGCAATCGCTTGATTAACGCCCTTACCACCGCAAGCTTCAAAAAAGTGTGAACCAGAAACTGTCTCTCCTGGTTTTGGTAAACGACTCGTTCGCGCAACGAGATCGAGATTCGCCGAGCCAACGACGACTACATCAAAACGAGTTGAACTACTTGAACTCATACATCCATTGTTACATCGTTTTAACGCATAGAATTTGTTAGTGAGGCTTCAATGACTGGCTTGCTTGTACTGCTTCGGCATGGTCAAAGCACATGGAACGAACTCAACCTATTTACTGGCTGGCACGATGTTGCACTCACGCCAAAAGGCGAGAGTGAAGCAAGACAGGCGGGCGAAACACTCAAGCAAGCCGGAATCAAATTTGACGTTGTTTTCACTTCGCTTTTAACGCGAGCGATCGCAACCAATCGACTGACGCTTGAGACACTTGGCCAATCAGATCTTGAAGTGAGACAAGATTGGCGACTCAATGAACGTCACTACGGGGCGTTGCAAGGCCTCGATAAAAAAGCGACGACGCTTAAATACGGGGTCGAGCAGACAAACCTGTGGCGCAGAAGTTTTGATGTTGCGCCGCCGCCGGTCGACTCATCGAGCCCCGAGCATCCGCGTAATGACCCGCGATACCGCGACATCTCACCGAATGTTCTGCCTAATACTGAATGTCTTAAAGATGTCGTCGCGCGTGTCGTGCCGTTTTATTTTCAAAACGTCGTCGGAGAATTGCAGAACAATAAAAACGTTTTGATAACCGCCCACGGCAACTCTCTGCGGGCATTAGTGATGTATCTTGAAAATTTGAGCCCCGAGCAAATCGCCAAATTCAACATCCCAACTGGGGTACCGCGCAAATATGAGTTCTCGAACCAAATGAAAGTCGTCACGGTTGGCTATCTTGGCGACCAGGAAGAGATCGCCAAAGCGATTACCGAAGTTGGCAACCAGAGCAACGCCGAAAAACACTAGAATTCAAGGCATGGCTGAACTAAAAAATTCTCTAAAACACTTGCGCTATTCACCTCTCTTTTCATCGTGCTCGTCAAAAGATCTTGAGCGAATCGCTAAGGCGGGCGATCGGGTGACCATGTCTAAAGGTGAAACGATGGTCAAACAGGGTGAACCTGGCAAAGAAGCGTTCATTATTTTGAGTGGCAAGGCCTCTGTGAAACGCGGCGGCAAAAAAGTGGCAACGCTCGGTACGGGCTCAGTCGTGGGCGAACTTTCGCTTCTTGACCACGGTCCGCGCACCGCGACTGTTGTGTGCGAATCCGAATGTCAACTATTGGTCATCGGTCGAGGCAACTTCTTGCGATTAACCGACAAAGTGCCCGCACTTACACACAAGTTGCTGGCCTCGCTGTCGTTGCGAATTCGCGATCTGGATCGCGCGTATTTCGGTTAAAAAAACTAGTCTGAGTACCAGTCGATAATCAGGGGTGCTCAAAAAATATGACAACTGAAACTGCTGTCAAAAAACGTTTCAAGCCGTATCAACTTTCGATTGCCTTCGGTATTGGCATCGGAACATTCACATTAATTTCGGGCATCGTG
The DNA here is from genome assembly GCA_009927565.1 of Acidimicrobiia bacterium. Classification (GTDB taxonomy): domain Bacteria; phylum Actinomycetota; class Acidimicrobiia; order Acidimicrobiales; family Ilumatobacteraceae; genus BACL27. The sequence continues at coordinate 12,553 of RFMT01000315.1, read as the reverse complement.
CCGCATCTGACGGGGTGGAAGAACGAATCGCTGATTCACCGCGAAGTTTTTGCCGGCATCCCAACTGCACTGGTCGTTGCTTTCTACACGGTCATTCCAATGATGTTGATTTGGGGTTCGCTGCGGTTCGCTGATCGAATTCGCAACTGGGAGCGTGGAGCACCAGACCGTCGAAAAACAACACCAAAAAATGTAAAGCGCCGTCTTGCCGACTATCGCGCCGGTGTCTACATGCGCACACTTTTGCGCGATAGCGCCGCAGGTCTAATGCACTCGATGATCTATTTCGGTTTCTTGGTGTTGCTCGGGGTTACCACTGTGCTTGAGATCGACCACCAAATGCCCGAAGCGCTCAAGTTTTTGCATGGTGATGTTTATCGCGGTTACGCGCTTGTTGGCGATGTCGCCGGTGTTGTGTTCACTGCTGGTGTCGTATGGGCGATTCTGCGTCGATATATACAGCGTCCATATCGAATTCGTATCAAAACAAAACCAGAACACGCATTGATTCTTGGCGTGTTGTTGGCAATCGGTGTAACAGGCTTTGGCGCAGAAATGTTTCGCATCGCCCAAGGCCAAGCCGCGGGCGTAAACCTCGACCACGAAAAATGGAGTGTGGTTGGTTACCCACTCGCACAACTTGTCAACGGTGCAAGCACGTCAACATTGACAACGTGGCATCAAGGATGGTGGGTTACTCACGTATTGACCTTCATCGTCTTCTTGGCGATATTGCCGATCACGATGTTGCGCCACATGTTTACCTCGCCGCTCAATATGTATCTCAAAGATCGCGAACGCCCCAAGGGAGCGATGAAAGCGATGCCGAATTTGACTGAGACTTCTCTCGAGTCTTTCGGCGTAAATATGATCGAAGAATTCACATGGAAACAACTACTCGACCTGGACGCCTGCACGATGTGCGGACGCTGCACGAGCGTCTGCCCAGCACACGCCACGGGTAAACCACTCGACCCACGCGAAATCGTTCTCAAGAGTGGCGAAGTGATGGCCGCCACCGCGAGTCATGCACCTGGTGGCAAGGTTTCTCCACCGCTGAGCGCCGACAGTGAAATAAAAGTCAGTGCCAACTCACTGTTTGAGCGCATCACCGCCGAAGAAATTTGGTCATGTACAAGTTGCAAGGCTTGCGACGAGATTTGCCCGGTAAACATTGAAATTCTTGACAAGATTCTCGACATGCGTCGTTATCTGTCGCTTATGGAAAGCAACTTTCCGGCACAACTCGGAAACGCATATCGCTCAATGGAGAACCAAGGCAATCCATGGGGCATGAGCCAAACCGATCGCGGTGAGTGGGCCAAAGATCTAGACGTCGAAATTCTTGACCCAGGTGCGCCGTTGAAGAGCGAATATTTGTATTGGGTTGGTTGCGCCGGCAGTTTCGACGACAAAAACAAAAAAGTGACTCAGTCAATGGCCAAGTTGCTGAAGCGGGCCGGTATTGATGTGGCGATCCTTGGTCCGAGCGAAATGTGCACAGGTGACAGCGCACGTCGCAGTGGCAACGAATACCTGTTTCAAATGTTGGCGATGCCAAACGTCGAGATGCTCAACACGATGGGCGTGCGCAAAATCATCACGCAATGTCCGCACTGCTTCAACACACTTAAGAACGAATACCCACAGTTGGGCGGCAACTACGAGGTAATTCACCACTCACAGTTGCTCGAAGACTTAATCGAATCAGGCACGCTAGATGTCAGCAACGCTTCTCTCGAAGAACGAATCACATATCACGACTCGTGCTATCTAGGTCGACACAACGATGTTTATGTTGCGCCGCGAAAAGTGGTTGGCTCGATTAAAGGCATCGAAATTGTTGAGATGCCACGTAACGGCACCAAGGGCATGTGCTGTGGCGCTGGTGGCGCAAGAATGTGGATGGAAGAAGACATCGGCACCAAAGTCAACGATGAGCGTGCGCGCGAGGCAATCGCCACTGGTGCGAGTCGCGTTGCAACGGCATGCCCGTTTTGCTACATCATGCTCGATGACGGCGTCAAAGGCGCAGGCAAAGACGAATCTGAAATCAAAGTTGGCGACATTGCAATTCACTTGCTCGATGCGATCGAAAACGGCGAGCGATCAATTGCGAATCAGAATGCACCTCTTGCGGCGGCCAATATTGCGGCAAGCACAACTAGTTTCAGTTAATTATTTGAAATTTTCAAAATAGCGACTCGGTGTCGGGCCGCGCTGGCCCTGATATTTTGAGCCACTTGCACCAGAGCCATACGGCTTGTCGGCTGGAGTCGTCATAGTCATGAAACTGACTTGTCCTATTTTCATTGCCGGGTAAATAGTGATCGGCAGGTTCGCAACATTCGATAATTCGAGAGTGATGTGGCCGTCAAAGCCTGCATCAATAAAACCAGCAGTCGAATGAATCAACAAGCCAAGTCGTCCGAGCGAACTCTTACCTTCGACGCGAGCAACAAGATCGTCAGCGATTGCAATGCGCTCGAGAGTCGAACCGAGCACGAATTCGCCAGGGTGCAGCATAAAAACACCGTTTGGTTCGATCTCGACGAGTTCTGTCAAATCAGAGAGATCGCGTTTAACGTCGATTGTGCCTGCTGTATGGTTGCGAAACACACGAAATAGATTTGAAACCTTGACGTCAATTGATGAAGGCTGAATACAAGACATATCAAGCGGATCAATGATGATTCGCTTGGCGTCTAGAGCCTCTTTGATGCTTCGATCTGACAAAATCACGACTAAAGAACCTTAGTGAATTTTTTGTTGAACTTAAATTTCGGACACAAAGCTGTGTTGCTACGCTCAAATACGCAATTGCGGGTGTAGTTCAGTGGCAGAACATCAGCTTCCCAAGCTGAATACGCGGGTCCGATTCCCGTCACCCGCTCAAAACTGGTGGCTCAGCGAACCAGTCGCGCGGCACAATAATCAGCGAGCGACGACGATGTTTGGTTTCAATGGCGACCAAGTCTCGGTTCGGGGTGATCCACACCCATGCCCACCGGCCGTCGCGAGTTTGACGCGAGAACCAACCCATCAACCACCAACCGGGCACGGCAGTGCCCGAAATGCGAAAACGCAACATTCGTCTGGCTTCTTTCGACGATGTAGAACTCAGCGAAATGATGTCGGCACGCAACACGATGAACTTTCGGCGCGACAGACCGAAGATCGCACCAATCCAGTCAAGATTAATTTTCAAACAAGTGTCGTCGAGCCTGGCCGTCGAAGACATGATTACTTTCTAGCGCAACCCAGTTATCGGAATGAACAAATTCACTACCGAAGTTGATGCGCGATTGTCAATGGGTTGCGGCAGTCACCAGGCATCTCTCGGTATCAAAAACAAACTCGATGTTGTCGCCAACCTCACAGTTGATGGCCCGCGTTGAATCTGACATACGCACAACATGATCAGTGCCGAGTACCGAAATCTCTGCGGCGGTGGTGGCGCCACCAAAATGCAGGGTCTTGACTATTCCTTTCAATGTGCCCGTGTCGTCTTGACTCGCGATTCGCACGTCTTCAGGGCGAAGCAAAACTCGTGCAACGCCCCGGATACCACTAGTGGCAGGCACCGTGAATTCTTGAGCATGCCCCACAAGGCGAGCCACACCTGGTTTTAAAATTTCGACTTCTAAGTCATTGACGCGACCAACAAATCGGGCCACAAACGGGGTGGATGGAAACCGATAAATCGTTTTCGGTGCGCCAACTTGTTCGACTTTGCCGCTATTCATGACACAAACTTGATCTGAAATTGCCATCGCCTCTTCTTGATCATGTGTGACGAACAGGGTCGCGATGCCTGAGTCACGCTGAATGCGACGAATTTCTTCACGCACCTCAAGTCGAACTGTCGCGTCAAGCGCACTCAAAGGTTCATCCAGTAATAATGCTTGCGGCTCGACGGCCAAGGCCCGGGCAAGAGCAACTCGCTGTTGCTGACCACCCGACAACTGGTGGGGGAATCTTTCTGCCAGACCAACAAGTCGAACAAGATCTAGCAATTCAGCGACACGGGCCGACCGTCTAAGTTTTGAAACTCGACGAACGCGCATGCCGAACTCAAGGTTCTCGAGCACCGTCAAATGAGGGAACAGACTGTAATTTTGAAAAACAATTCCGAGTCCGCGTTTGTTTGCCGGCAAGCCAAGAACGCTATTTGTGCCGAGTCTTACGTCGCCAATATCGGGTGCTTCGAAGCCGGCGGCGACACGCAACGCGGTCGACTTGCCACATCCGCTCGGGCCCAACAACGTGACGAGTTCACCTTCGTTAACGTGCACTGAAAAACTATCGAGCGCAATTGTCGTGCCAAATTTTTTGGTGACATCGTTGAAACTCAGGTTTCCACTCATGAAACAACTCTCTTTCCAAAACGATTTGCTGCCGTGACGAATCCAGCTGAAAGCACAACCAGAACCAAACCAACCGCAAACGAACCCTGCGGATTTTGGCCCTGGGCATATGCGAGGTAAAGGGGAAGGGTGTTCTTCAATAACAGCGAAGCAATGGTGAACTCGCCGAGCACCACGGTTAAAGCAAGAAATGAAGCAGTAGCGATGCTCGCGCGCATATTCGGGACGATGACAAACAGCACGGTTCGTATCCAACTTGCACCCAGACTGCGTGACGCATCGATCAATGTGCGCAAATCAAGCGACGCCAAACCGTTCTCGAGCGTTCGATGGGTGAATGGCAACGCAGTGATCACATAGAGCGGCACCATGCCAAATGGGCTTCTGATCAACTGCGGTATGGTGTCTCGAAAAGCACCTGCAAAACCCACGACGAGAGCAATTGCTGGTACGACAAAAGGTAAAACGGCAGAAATTTCGATCACTCGGCGCATTCGTGGTGAACGCAAATGGGCGATCGTCATCGTCGGAACAAGAAGCAACAATGTCAAAACTGCAGTGGCGATAGCCAGCCAAATGCTAAGCATCGCGCTACTTCGAAAACCAGAGTCTGAGAATGTTGTGAGCAGGGGCTCGATCGTCCACTTGCTGAAAACATTATTGAATGACAATTTGATCACCGGAATTCTTTGAAATGCAAATCGGGTCATCGAGAGCATCGGGATCAAATAGAACAGGCCTACGACCCAAATCACCAACCACCAGGCGAGTCGACCTGGTTTCATTGACGCCACCTTTCAGAACGACGCACGAGTGTCTGAAACCCAATCACCAAAACCAATGTGAGCAATACCATCCATGCGGCCATCGCGTAACCCAAGTTTGTCTTGCCTGTAATCGTCTCGCCTTGCAGAAAAAAACGAATCTGCACGGGCACAAGTCTTGAACCACCCGACGACAACGCGAAAGCCGTCGCGTAGGCAGCAAACGCATTGGCAATGAGCAATAAAAATCCGCCAAGCAAAGCAGGTGTCAAGATTGGTAACGCAACAAAACGCCAATATTGGTTGGCGGTCGCACCAAGACTTTGTGCAACTTCGTGCCACGTGCGACGCAAGCCGTCGATCGCGGGCACCAAAATCAGGGTCATCAAAGGAATCTGAAAATATAAATAAACCAAAACGATGCCCCAAAAATCGGTGATACGAAACCCCCAGCCGATTAGGTCGATGTTGATCTCACGAAGCAAGCGCGTGGCCAAACCTTGCATACCAAATGCCGAAAGAAACGCAAATGCAAGTGGTATGCCACCCATGTTTGCCGCTACTGATGAATATCCCACCACGAGACTTCGCAGCACTCGCACATTTTCAAGTCGAACTATCGCGATCGCAACGAGCGACCCAATAAACAGACCAATCGCGGCACTGACTGCAGAAAGTTCAAGACTGTAGATGAAACTTGCTCTGTATTGACCGGTAACTGCTTCGACCATCGGGTGTCGCTCGGCAGAATTTTTCTCGAAGGCCGCGCGAAAGACATAGATGCCTGGCCAAACGAGAAAAACCGACAAAAAAATCAGATATGGCAAATAAATAAAATGGCGGGCTCGTGATTTAAACGAGCCCGCCATTATTAGAAGACTATTCGCCGAGTATTTTGCTTCTCGGTTATTTGTCCGCCACCATCGGACCCCAATTTGCAGCCAACGCCTCTTTCATTGCGGTGACTTGCTCTGCAGTCGGGAACTTGATCTGGGCGATCAATGCGGGATCTGGAAGATTCTTTTTGGATTCTTCAGAAACTTTGCCTGCTGCGACTAGTGCCTCGAAGCGAGCGGGGATAGCGCCACCCTCGAGATAGCCAAGGGCGCCCTCATCTGAAATGATGTGATCAATCCAGAGTTTGGCCGCATTGTTGTTTGGTCCACCTTTGACGACACCCTGGGCGTAAAAGCCGCCGTGAACTCCGTCGGTTGGCACTCGAATTGCCCAAGTGATGCCGTTTTCGACAAGTTTTGGAGCAAGACCTGGATAGTTGTATGTCCAGTCGAGCCAGATTGGTGTCTCACCCGAGATCACCCCGGCTTCAGTAACGTCCGTGCCTGCCAAGTTGCCCGATGCTTTGAGATCAGCAAAATATTTGATACCTGGCATGATGTCATCAAACGAGCCACCATTGGCGAGCGATGCCGCAACAACTGCGTTGAACGCTGCACCTGCTTCGCGAGGATCACCGTTCAACGAAACAAGACCTTTGTATTCTGGTTTCGCAAGTTCAGCAAAACTCGACGGAGCATTCTCCACCACTGTCGTGTTTGTGCCAATGGCCATGATGCCGTAGTAAGCAGCGACCCAATTACCGTTCGGATCTTTCAACACTTCAGGAATTTCATCCCAACCGCAAGGCTTGTAAGGCTCCCAATAGCCCTTGGTGTCAACTTCTTGAGCAATCGCTGGCGAAACGTCGAGTGCGTCGGGCATATCGGGTTGACCCTTCAATGTTTCTACGGCTACAAGTTCGTCAGCCGAAGATGCATCTGGATTGGCAACAGGGTTTTCGATGTTTGGATACTTCTCACGGAATGAAGCGAGAATACCTTTGTAATTTGCCCAGTTGTCTGGGAGAGCAATCAAGTTGACCTTGCCTTCGGCGTTTGCTGCATCCAAGATTTCTTGACTTGGGCAGTCAGTGCTGGCTGTCGCAACTGAGTCGGTTGCAGCAGTAGTTTCGCTTGAATCTTCTGAATCGGCTTCGTCATCGCTACCGCATGCACTGAGTGCCAAGGTGCCGACCACGAGCAATGCAGAAAGCTTGCGCCAACGTGAACCGCTATTTTCTTTTTCTGTGATTTTCATGTGATTTTTTGTCATGCGAACGAGAGTAACTTTCGCAAATAAACCCAAGTAGAACCTGCGCCGAACTCGAAGTGAATTAATGGTTGCTTACGCGAACAATTTTTTGTTCAGCCGGTGCCCTTGTTGCTATCTGTCATTTCTTCTGTGGTGTAGCAACCAACCGGCGACATCGCTGACTCGTTATACAAAGATGCATCAGATCGCTCGGTCTCCCATGCAGCCAATGCTTTGCTGAAAGTCGAGAGCATCGCAGTTTTCTTTGAGGGATCAAGGTAGCTAGTCAAACATGCGTGCCATGGCGCATTTGAACCTTTTTTACTGAAGAACACTCCTGTCTCGATGATGCCGAGACCTTTAGCTTTCCAATGCGGGTTATAGTCACTGGCGATCGCAATTTTTTGACCTGCAGTCACCTTGTCGCCAACCTTCACAGACGGTGCGAGAACATGCTCGTGTTCAAAGAGTATGTATGCCCCGCCTTGCATGCACGCCATGCCGGGTGGCGCAATGCGAATGCTGTAATCATTGCTATACAACTTTGGAACATCACAAACGGTCCCCGTGACCATAGAAATCACCGAAGTACCCAGCGGAACAATAAAAGCAAGTTGCGGTTCAACGGCACCCCGAACAATTTCACCGATAACCCCGATCAAATGCCGATACATCGCATTATCTTCGGCCGCAGTCGCACCTGTGAAGGTTGGCGGCACAACACCCTTGATCAGCATGTCTCCGGCCATACCTGTTGACGAATTGAAGTCAGCAAGATTGAAGCCCCAGTTCTGAATAATTGCCGGGATATCTTTCTGCGAAGTTGGCTGCGCACCAGAGCTTGAAGAGCCAGAGCCCGACGCGCCAGAGCCAGAGCCAGACTTGTTGCTCTGCACGACCCAAACAAGATTTTTTCCGACTTTGGTGCACTTAAGTGTCTTCGAGCCAGAATTGGTCGTCACGCCAACCTTCGAACATTTGCCACCTGCATTGTTGGCCGCGTTCACGAGAGTTGCCGAAAAACAACTGACGACGATCAAGACAAAAAGAATCGCCACGCGCTGTAAAGCACGCTTTGTCGACACATAGGCATCGTAATACACATTTGGGCACACATTTGAAATCGAGAATTCTGCGCGAACTAAACTTGCAGCGAATGTCGGTGCTTATATTTGCGCTGGTTGGCGCGCTTGCCCAACTGATTGACGGCACTCTCGGCATGGCGTTCGGCATAACTTCGAGCAGCCTGCTCGTTGTTTTCGGCGCGACACCACTCGCCGCCAGCGCAGCCGTGCACTTCGCCGAACTCGGCACGACATTTGCCTCGGGCGCCTCGCATTGGCGGTCAAAAAATGTCGATTGGCGAATTGTTCTTCGACTCGGTCTGCCCGGGGCAATTGGTGCGGCACTCGGCGCGACGGTCTTGTCACGTTTTTCACTGAGCGACGCCAAAGTGTGGATGGCATGGCTCTTGCTCGCGCTCGGCTGCGTATTGTTGGCCCGCTTTGGTTTTGGGGTGCGCTTGGTGCCGGCACTCGCAGGTCAGCCGACTTCCAAATTATTGGTTCCGCTCGGTGCACTCGCCGGTTTCATCGACTCTTCTGGTGGCGGTGGCTGGGGACCGATCACCACCCCGACACTGTTGTCGACGACTCAGCACTCACCACGCACCGTAATCGGCACGGTGAGTGCTTCTGAATTTCTCGTCGCGTCGGCTGCGAGCGCAGGCTTTCTTGCTGGTTCGGCGACGAGCGGTCTCGATTGGAAAGTAATTTCAGGTTTGTTACTGGGCGGAGTTCTAATGGCACCGTTCGCCGCAATGCTCGCGGGAAAACTTCCACATGCTCCATTTGGTGCGCTGATCGGCGGTGTTGTGCTAATCACCAACACACGCACGATAATGAGCGCGGGCGATTTTGCGACACGCACGATCGTTTCGGTTCTTGTGGTCGAAAGTTTGTTGAGCCTCGCCCTCACCTACAAAGCCTCGGTTCGCGAGCACAAAATGGGCGTCGAACGGTCGTTTTTTGAAACGCGCGAATAAGGGCGACGGGGGTTGCTAAAGCAGACTGACAAATGCCCAGAGCGCGGCAATTGCGCCGACTGTTGCCATCACGATGCTGCGAATCAATGGCGCCTTTACTAAATCATTGGCATCACGACGTTTTTTGGGTGGGCGAATCAAGGCGGCGAAATTTCCCGCGAACATCGCGCCACCAAGCGCAATTATCATCCACGCCAAAAGGTCTTCGCCGAGAAACATAACTAATTAGAAGTGGGGTCGGACGCAAAATTTTCGAAGCGTGTGTACGCAGCCAGCCATGCGAGCCGCACCTTGCCGAGTGGGCCAGCACGATGCTTTGACACGTTCAATTCAGCGATACCCAGTTCGGTTTTATTGTCAGGGTTGTAGACCTCGTCACGATACAAAAACATTACGACGTCGGCGTCTTGCTCAAGTGCGCCAGACTCACGCAAGTCAGAAAGTGTCGGGCGTTTGTCGTTTCGTGCTTCAAGACCACGACTCAACTGACTAAGCGCCAAAATTGGCACCTTAAATTCGCGCGCCAAAAGTTTGAGTTTTCGACTGATCTCACTGACTTCGAGTTGTCGGTTCTCTGGCTTGCCGTCACCACCCATGAGTTGCAAGTAGTCGATAACAATTAGTGCAACTTCGCCTTGTCGACTTACGATGCGTCGAGTTTTTGCACGTATAGCACCGACAGATGTGCCTGGGCTGTCGTCAATAATCAACGGAATGTCGAGGCGACCAACGGCGTGACCAATTTTTGTCCAGTCGTTTGGTGATGGTCTTCCGCTACGCAAAACTTTCGAGTCAACACCTGCTTCGCTGGCGAGAATACGTTGCACAAGTTCGGCTGTGCCCATTTCAAGCGAGAAAAACAAAACTTGCTTGCCTGAAGAGCGAGCAACATGCACCGCCAAACCGAGCGCTAGAGCCGACTTACCCATTGCTGGTCGGGCACCCAAAATATTCAGCGTGCCGGGTTGCAGACCGAGCAAAATTTTGTCGAGATCATCAAGACCAGTCGCCGTGCCGGTGATCAATTCTTTGTTGTTGGCACGATCTTCAAGTTTTTCCATTGCTTCATTTACCAACAGGCCGAGTCGCTGAGAGGCGTCACCAATATTGGTTTCAGAAACATCAAAGATCTTCGACTCGGACTCGTCAATCGCACGCGCGACATCTTCAGGGCCGCTATAGGCAATCTCGGCAATCTCTGAAGCAACCGAAATTAATTTGCGCAATGACGCGGTTTCGCGCACAATTTTGGCGTACCGCTCTGCACTCGTAATTGCAGGTGTCGCATTTTGTAAAGTGAGCAATGCATCAATGCCACCGATGCCATCTAACAAGTTGTTGCGACGAAGTTCGTCACCGACAGTTATCGGATCAACTGGTTCACCAGCACTGTTAAGTGCACGAATCGCATCAAAAATGTGTTGGTGCGCAGGTTTATAAAATTCATCTGAACGAACCCCGCGCTCGAATGCAATGCTGACCGCTTCGCGCGATAAAAGCATCGCACCCAACAAAGAAGCTTCGGCTTCAACACTGTGTGGGGGAATTCGGTTTGAAGATCGCTGCGTTGCCGCGCCACGATCGCCGCGATCACCGCGATCACCACGGGGAAATTCAGCAATCGACATGTCTACACAATGCCTTAAATTGCCTGTTGATTGCTACGGGTATAACCCTGTGATTCTTCTGTGGATAACAGGTGGATAACTAAGAGATTTTGTTGAAAATTATTTGGCAACAATCTCTAGTTTGAGAGTGGCCACAACATCAGAGAAAATTTCGGCCGACACCGAGTGCTCACCGAGTTGTCGCAATGGTGTCTCAACTTGAATACTTTTGCGATCGATAGTCACACCAGTTTGATCAAACACTGCTTTTGCAATTTCAGCAGCGTTGATTGACCCGAACAAACGACCTTCGTTGCCGGCCTTTGCTGCGATTTTGATGACTGTTGTCGACAATGATGTAGCCACGAGACGAGCCGACTCGCGATCAGCAGCGATCTGCTGTTCGCGCGACTTGCGCATCACCTCGGCCTGAGCAATCGTGCCTGCATTGGCAACAATGGCCAAGTCGTTTGGCAACAAAAAGTTGCGGGCGTGACCAGACGAAACATTGACAATGTCGCCACGACGGCCGATGCCCTTGATGTCAGATCGAAGCAGAACTTTCATGATGCTAATCCGTCGACGATGGCTTCAACATTTGCGTCGTCAGATAACTCTGCGGAGATATTGTCGGCAATTTCTACCTGGGTTACGTCTCCAGCGACTTCATCACGGCGTGGACGGCGCGGACCACGATCGCGACCGCGATCGTCAGAGCCGAACTCGCCACGCTCACGTGGCGCGCGAGTTGCTGAAACACGCTTTGTGTATGGCAACAAAGCCATTTCGCGAGCATTCTTAACTGCAGTTGCGATATCACGCTGTTGTTGCACTGAGTTACCGTTCATGCGTCGAGCGCGAAGTTTTGATCGGTCTGACATGTAGCGCTGTAGCAAGTTGACATCTTTGTAATCGACGAAGCCAACTTTTTCTTGCACCATCATGTTCGGGCGCTTCTTGGGTTTGCGAAGAAGCGCTTTCTTGGCTCTTAACTTGTTGGATTTACTTGTCATGGGAAAGTCCTTGTTTGGTTTGTTGGTTGGTTATTTGCTTAGAACGGTTCTTCGCCATCAAATGGCGTTGCTTCGGTGCCCGGGTTTGTACCCGTGTTTGACGGACGATTTGCCGAACCGCCACCTTGACCATCTTGTTTGGGCGTACGAACAACTGTCGCAGTCGCCCAACGCAAACTTGGCCCAAGTTCGTCGGCAATGACGTCTATCGCGGTGCGCTTTTCGCCTTCTCGTGTCGTGTATTCACGCTGCTCAAGGCGACCAGTTACGACAACGCGGGTGCCCTTCGTGAAAGTTGCTGCTGCATTTTCGCCAAGTTGGCCCCACGCAGTGATATTGAAATATGAAGTTTGCTCTTGCCATTCGCCGTTTACTTGATAGCGACGACCCACCGCGATGCCAAACGATGCAACTGCACGTCCTGTTGCTGTGAATCGAATTTCTGGGTCGCGAGTTAAGTTTCCGACAAGTGTGATGCTGTTATCAGCCATTTGGTTTTCGTTCCTTTAGTAATTGAATTGCTTATGAATTTGCTGCGACCGAAAGACCGCGACGTGCGGCCTCGTCATCAGGAAGGCGGAGGAGTTTGTGTCGCAACACATCGTCAGCGATGCGCAACGCACGCTCGGCTTCATCAAGCGCACCACCTGGTGCTGTGATGTTGAAGACT
>RFMT01000405.1 GCA_009927565.1 Acidimicrobiia bacterium | reverse complement strand
GGAGCCAAAAAAGGTCAGCGTGTTTACGAGATAACCACACATCGCGCTGAGGCTTATTCGCCTGATTCGCGCAAACCTGATGTGCAGTTTTCAAAAGACATACATGAAGATTTGTCGCGACGTGACTTCACGATTAATGCGATGGCACTCGATGTCACATCTGACTCGCCCGTCTTGGTTGACCCGTTTGACGGCATGGCTGATCTAATGGGCAAAGTTTTGCGCACGCCGTTGTCACCAGAGATCAGTTTCAGTGACGACCCCTTGCGCATGATGCGCGCAGCACGTTTTATTTCAGGTTTGGGAATGGTCGCTGTGCCCGAACTGATTGCAGCGGTCAAGAAGATGTCTGATCGCATCACGATCGTCAGTGCCGAACGAATTCGTGATGAGTTCGATCGACTGATCGTCACCGATCGACCGTCTTTGGGTCTGTGGTTCTTGGTTGACAATGGTCTGTCGAAGCACTTTTTGCCCGAACTTGCGGCGATGCAACTTGAGCAAGACCCGATTCATCGGCACAAAGATGTTCTCACGCACACGCTTGCAGTTATTGAAAACGTAAAGCGCGACGATCCTTGTGATTTTCGAATCACGAGACTGGCGGCGCTGTTTCACGATGTTGGTAAACCAAAAACTCGGGCGATTCGCCCCGGCAAAGGAGTAACTTTTTATCACCACGAAGCAGTTGGTGCGCGAATGACCCGCGAGCGCATGCGCAAACTTCGCTACTCGGTGCAAGATATTGAAACTGTTGCTGAACTTGTCGCACTCAGCGCGCGCTTTCACACTTATCAAATGGGATGGACCGACGCAGCGGTGCGACGCTATGTACGTGACGCAGGCGCACACTTGGCTGAACTAAATGTCTTGACAAAAAGTGACTGCACTACGCGCAACGAGAAGAAGGTCGCTGCTCTCGCCCGTCGCATGGACGAACTCGAGCAACGCATCGCCGAACTCACCGCGCGCGAAGAACTTGCGGCGATGCGACCAGAGTTGGACGGTGCACAAGTGATGGAATTTTTGAATATTCAACCGAGTCGCCACGTTGGACAAGCTTTGGATTTTCTGATGGAGATTCGAATTGAAGAAGGTCTTCTCGGTGATGCAGAAATTCGTCGTCGATTGCAGTCTTGGTGGGATTTGCAAAAAAAGTGAAATGATTTGTTAGGGTTTTCTGAATATGCCACGTAAACAGGTGCAAAAAAAACAGAGCACCGAGACCGAAGACTTCGATCAGCATCTCGGAGAAATTGACCACAGGCTGACACGTCGCGCGGTAATTCAAAATTTTCGTCGCGGAGTAATTTCGCAAGACAGCATTTGTGATGCACACCCCGAACTCATGCGCGTGGCGCGAAACTTTGGCCGAACAACCCGCGTTAAGTGTCCTATTTGTGTGAAAGATCACCTCGTGACTGTCACCTATTTGTTTGGACCTCGTTTGCCGAGCCACGGCAAGTTCATTGCGACCCGATCTGAAATCGAACAGTTTGCGCGGCGACCAGAGCACTTCACGGGCTATCTGATTGAGGTTTGCCGCAGTTGTTCGTGGCACCATTTGTTGAAAACTCGCGACATCTAGGCGATTTCTAACCCTGCAACAGCCCCGTGGCACAGTGCTGTTGTGCCGTTACACTTTCAAATCCACATACCTGCCCCTTCGGGGGCCCCAATCAATAGTTGGGTCCGAAGGGAGTTATCACGTTCATGCGTGCATATGAATTAATGGTCATCATTAGCGGCAACCTCGAAGAGTCGGCTGCCCACAACTGGTTGAGCGTCATCACCAAGTCAGTTACAAATGCCGGTGGCGCCGTTCATGGCACACCTGATTGGTGGGGCAAGCGTCGCTTGGCTTACCCAATCAAAAAACAAGACGATGGTTATTACGC
>RFMT01000406.1 GCA_009927565.1 Acidimicrobiia bacterium | reverse complement strand
GGGCTAATTCTTTTTCGGGATAAATTCTGCGATCTCCGCAAGCAATTGAGTTTTACCTTTTGCGCCAACCATTTTCTTTTTCACTTCACCATTGTTGAAAACCAACAGTGTCGGAATACTCATAACACCAAATCGCTGAGCAATGTCACCGTGATCATCGACGTTGAGTTTGGCGATAGCTACGACACCGACCTGCTCTTTGGCGATTTCTGTAAGCACCGGTGCAATTGCCTTGCACGGCCCGCACCACTCGGCCCAAAAGTCAACAACTATTGGTGTTGTTGCAGATTTAACTGTTTCGTCAAAGTTCGCACTTGTCAGAGTGATGATGCCGTCAGCCATTACAAAACCTTTCGTTAAGTCGCGCTATCGCGCGAGACTTCTCAGGTTACTAGTAATGAGTTATTTAGTGCTGTGACTCAAGCCAACGTTCGCAGTCGATTGCCGCCATGCATCCCGAACCAGCCGCAGTAATCGCTTGTCGATATGTGTGGTCTTGTACGTCGCCGCACGCGAAAATCCCGGGGATGTTCGTATATGAAGAACCGGGCTTGGTTTTTAAGTATCCGTTGTCTTCCATGTCAAGAATGCCTTTGAATAAATCGGTGTTCGGACGATGTCCGATTGCCACAAAAAGACCAGTCACGTCAAGTTTTGACTTTTCACCGGTCACCGTGTCGATAAGTCCGACACCAGAGAGTTTCTCTTGACCAAACAATTCGGTGACTTGCGAATTCCATCGGATTTCAATTTTTGGATTATTCATGGCCCGTTGTTGCATGATTTTTGAGGCTCGTAAGACATCTCGTCGCACAATCAAAGTAACTTTCGTGGCAAATTTGGTTAAAAAATTCGCTTCTTCTATCGCCGAGTCGCCACCGCCGACCACGATTATTTCTTGACCCTTGAAAAAGAAACCGTCACAAGTCGCACACGATGAAAGCCCGTGGCCATAAAAGCGTTTTTCGTTTTCAAGACCCAGCATCAATGACTGTGCACCAGTGCTGACGATCACCGATTTGGCTTGGTGCACTTCGTCGCGCACCCAAACTTTGAATGGTCTGGCTGAGAAATCAACTTTCGTAACTTTTTCGGTGATGAAAGTCGTATTAAAACGCGCAGCTTGCTCGCGAAACTTGAGCATTAACTCTGGGCCCATTACACCTTCGGGAAAACCAGGAAAGTTTTCAACCTCGGTGGTCAACATCAGCTGGCCACCGGGTTGGTCAGATGTGCTCGACGGTTCGCCTTCGATCACAAGTGGCGCCAAGTTTGCTCGTGCCGTATAAATAGCCGCCGTTAGACCAGCTGGGCCTGACCCGATGATGATTACTTCGTGAATATTTGTAGAAGCCATTATTTAACCTCGTGTTTTAGTTTTGCTTGCTCGGATAGCGCTTGCGCATTAACCATGCACCGATCGCCACGAAAACAAACGACAGTATGAAATATGAAACCCATACTGCGTTTTGACGAGTTAGCCAAATGTCAAGCAGCTCGTTTAGCGCACGTGAAATTCCGATTAGGGCCAGAACGATAATGGTGACTGTGGCGACCACCGCAATTACGCCAAAAACAACAAGCCTGACCAAATTGGCGATTGGTCGAGTCGTCTTGTCGCTGATGAAATCAACCCAACGATCGATTGCCGCAACCGTTTTTTTCGCCCACTTTGGATCGGTGAAGGGATTAGAAATCACACTTTCAGACTAACGCTAAAAATTTATTGACTATGCGGCGTTAAATGAAATGTCTTGGATTACTCCTTGATAAGGGTTTTTATCACTGCACTGCACACTCTTACCAACCTCGCGCAATACCAACAATATAAATTGAGCATCACTTGGCACTACGAATTGAGCGATGCCGCGACGAGTGTTGTAGTCGGCGCCAGCGCGAGGGCCCCATTGTTCAAGTCGGCTTGGAGCAGCACCGTTTGCGGTGTAAATCTCAAGTGACCAGGGTCCATTTTTCATACCAACTTGCAGCACACCCGTTGAGGCTCGTGACAATTCGATCAGCACACCGACATATTCTTTCGTGCCGAAGAATTGGTTGGCATAGCAATCGGTCGTCCATGCAGTTTTTGAATTGCTGTCACGAAGAGCCCAAATTTGCGCCTCGTTTTCTTGTGCATCGTCACCGTTCGGGTCAAAGCTAACCATTCTTGAAATTGTCACCGGCGTTTGATCAACGACAACACTGTCTGCGACTGTCGTTTCAAGTTGTTGCGGCGAACTAGATCGAGTTGCAAAACCAACAACGGCAACACTCATTGCCAAAGCAATTAGCCCCAAGATTTTTGTGCTGCGCGGAAGTGAAAAAAACCATCCACCCGCCCCATTCGCACGAGCAACTCTTAAATTTTTCGGTGGCGTAGCGTTAACCGCGGTTTCAAGAATTGGTTGGCCCGGTATTGGAGCAACCGATGACTCATCACTAGTCATTGCGCGCCTGAGGGGTTTGGGTGGCGTTGCCCCACTTGGTGGCGTCATCGATGTTGTGAAATCGTTTTGTGCACTAAGCGCTTGCATCAATGCAATGCGAGTTTCTTCGCCTGTTGCGTATCGATGATCGGGATTTCGTGCCAGCAATTTATGAATTACGCGCACCAGTTGCGGCGCAAGTGATGGCCGCAAGTGAGCCAGATCTGTTGGTTCACGTTGCAGTCGAGCCAATGCGGTGTCGGCGTCTGTCTCACCCAAGAATGGCACTCGACCTGCAAGACATTCGTATAACACGAGCCCCAAACCATAAAGATCGGCGCGACCATCAAGTTGTTTGCCACGAACTTGTTCGGGCGAAAGATATTTTGCGGTGCCCATCATGATGTTGTCATGTGTCAGGTCTTCACCAGATGCGACTAAAGCCTTGGCGATACCAAAATCAGCGAGCAAAAATTTGCCATCGGGTGTCAACAAAATATTTCCGGGTTTTACGTCACGATGCACGAGTCCTGCACGGTGGGCAACATCGAGTGCCGCCGACATCGCGGCGCCCATGTGAATGGTCAGCAATGGTCCAAGGCGTTTGCGACGATCCAAAAGTTCACGCAGAGATTTTCCTTGCACATATTGCATGACAACTGCTTGTTTGCCATCGTCTTCGACAGTGTCGTACACGGCGACAATATTTGGGTGACTTAAACCGGCGCAAACAATTGCTTCACGTCGAAATCTCTCGGCGACAACAGCGTCGCTAACCAATTGCGGTTTCAAAAGTTTGACGGCAACCTGTCGGTTCAAAAATGTGTCAAAACCCAGCCAAACCTCGGCCATTCCACCGCGCGCAATTTGCCGATCGAGCCTGTATCGACCGCCTAAAAGGCGCTTCGGATCATCAAGTGGTTGGGCTTGTTCAAGGCTCATCTGTGAACTTTGACGCTAGTTCTGCGCGCCCATTGAAATGGGGAATGTCAGCGTGCCAAAATTTTTTCGACTGTGACTAGCTAGTTATTTGACGTGAAATGTCACGCCCATAGTGCCGATGCCAGTATGAGAACCGATTACCGAGCCAACTTCGCCGACAATGATTTCACCCGAGTAAATGCTCTTAAGTTGTTCAAGAAACACGTCGAGGTCACTGCACTGAGCATGCAGGACAGCCAAATTAGTGATGGGGCCAGCCGTTTTAACCTTCTCAAGCAGTAAAGCCAGGGCTTTGCTACGGGTGCGCTCTTTGCCGCCCTCCATAATTTTTCCTTCGCGCACCTCAATTATTGGTTTGATCGCCAGCGCCGATGCGAAAAACGCCTTCGCACCACTGACGCGACCGCCTTTTTTGAGGTTCTCGAGCGTGTCAAGCGCACCAAAAACGCGTGTCCGACTGACCCACTCGTTGGTTTTTCGAGCCAGTTCGTCGAGGGTGATTTGAGGATTATCAATCAGCATCTGCGCAGCCACAAGCACATTGATGCCTTCACCCATGCTGGCTGAACGACTATCAACAAACTGAATCGGAATATTCACGCCTGATTCTTTCGCTCCAGTTTCTGCCGACTGAATCGTGGCCGAAAGTTCACGTGACAGACCGATCATCAAAATGCCTGTAGCGCCATCGGCTGCGAGTTTCTTGAATGCCTCGGCAAATTTGCCGGGCGCGGGCGCAGCAGTCTGGGGCAGAACTGGCGATTCTGCGCAACGATTCCAGAATTCGGTGGTTGTCAAACTTATTCGGTCGGTGAATTCTTGGTCGCCGAG
>RFMT01000094.1 GCA_009927565.1 Acidimicrobiia bacterium | reverse complement strand
ACTAAATGTAAGGGGGACGATCGTAATGTTGTGTTTTTTTGCCAACGATTCTGGGAGGTCGCAGGCTGAGTCGGTGACAATTCGAATGGTCATGGTTTTGAGCGTAGTACAGGATGGTTCTTGCTGATTTTTTTGCGATATTTTCGGCGAATGTGAGCAACCCACCAAGTGGCTAGAAGCAGCAATCCAACACCAGTTACAACCTGACCAAGACCTGCGAGCGCATTTACTCGTGCCGACACCTCGATTTTTCTGCCCAACTGACTTAACCCGTCTGCGGAGAAGATTCGTACTTCAACCGGAAATAGTCCGTTTGAGAGTGCGACAACATCAACTACAAGTTCGTTTGAACTATTTGCCGGTATTTGAATTGTTGAAATGTCGTTTTCAAATCGAAGTTTCGAACTGACAACTCGAACTTGAACCGTCATTGCAAAGTCAGATGAGTTTTGGAGATCGAGCCGAAGTGTGCTCTCGCGACTACCGAGTGTGAATGTCGTGCCATCTTGAAGAGTCACTGATTGCCGAATTGTTTTAAGTTGATCACGAGTTGCCGAAATATAATTGTCACGCTGAGCCTCAGACATCGAGTCGCTAGACATCACCAGCAGTCGTTCATCCCAGTCTTGCCAGACCGTGGCGTCGGGGCTTATCGTGCCCCGCAACTTCTCGATGTCTTTGCGCAGGTCGGCAATCTTTGTTGCGCGGTCGACAAAACTCGCGTTGTTGACTTTTGGCAGGCTTGGTTTATAGGCGTCGAGTCGTGGCGCGGGCAAATTTGCCATTGTGCGTAGTGCAACCTGTTGGGGCACGCGACTCAAGATCAGCATTGCTTCGTGGATCAAATCTTCATTGACCACAGAGCCATCACGTGACGCCAACACAACTCTGCGCAAAGCCGGGGTGCCGCCTTCGGTTTCGATCTGACTACGCTGAGCCAAAATTTGTGCGGCAAGGTATGTAGCCGAAGCAAATGCATTTTTGGTTGGAGTACTGAGCTGGTCAACATAATTTTTGTCGACCAAGTGAAGCGAAATGTCAACATCGTTACTTTCAAGGCGATATGGTCGCGCAGCGTTATCAAATTCACCCAGAGCGACGCTTGACGTGGGCAACATAACTATCGAGCGCACACCAATTTTCGCCAACAAATCGAGTCCGTTTTGATCAAGTGGTTTCTGGGCAAACCAAATCGACGAAACAGTTTTTGTGTTTGGCAAGACTTGCTGCCAAATTATTGAACTTCTTTTAATTAACGCATTGAACTGATCAGTTTGTTTGTTGGCACTTGCCGCTGAAGGGTCAAATTGCACATATGGTCCAGAAACGATCGGCGCAGAGCCGAGGGCTGCAACAAGTTGCACGAGCAGCGACTGATCGTCTGGGTTTGTCGATCGACTTAAGCCATCAATTAACTCGGGCGAAATCTG
>RFMT01000095.1 GCA_009927565.1 Acidimicrobiia bacterium | reverse complement strand
CACCGTTATTCTTGCTGCGTCAAGTTTGAGCAGTTTGATTAACTTTTCTAATTTTGCGCGGGTCGGTTGGTCAATTAGTCGAGATCCGTTCGGTTGGAGTGTGATTGGTGAATCAAGTGCAACGATCACATTGATGGGCATCGGCCGTATTTCGCGCGAAGGGTTAAACCTGTTGACAAATGTCAGCAGTGTCGCCCGCGAAACGTCGTTGATCACGACCTCAACACGCACCGGATAAATACCTGGACCGTTAAATTCGATTCGCCGTGTGCCCGATGGAATATCAGTAGAAAGTGCGATCAATTCGAATTGGCCGTCGGTTCGGCGAGTTACTTCGCGAACTGTCAAGTCAATAGAGTCGGTCGCCACAAATTCTTCGGTTGCAGTGTTGATCGCTCGTACTTGCTTTTCACCTCCGCTAATTTTCTGGCCAAGTGAGATTCTGAAAACTGCTGTTGGGTTGCCCAAAAATTCATCAATCAGTGGCTGAGAGTTGATACCAAGAACAAAACGTAGGTTCCCAGACGTATATATATGAAAATTTTGTGCGGTCAACGTAAGTTCACTCGATTCAACGGCTGCCTGCGATGATTGGGCTGGCAGTGTCGACAGAGCAAAACCGAGTGCGAGAACAACCTTCAGCGCCAACTTGGGCACTTTCGAGAATTTTTCGGAGTAAGAGCGATAAATCAAGACATAATCACGCTAATGCTCATGCGGTTGTCAATTGAGCAAACGCATCACTTGTTATGACCTAGTGCGTATCCTTTAGAGCGTGGTGCCCCAGCGCTTCGCGCCAGTTTTGAGCGAGATAGCTCCGATTGCTTCTAGGTTTCGTGATGCTGGTTTCAAACTATTTGTAGTTGGTGGCACCGTTCGCGATTTGATGTTGGACAAATCGGTCACCGAACTTGACTTTGACTTGACCACCGATGCGTTGCCCGATCAAATCAAAGATTTGCTTGCAGGTTGGAGCGATTCGTTGTGGGTGCAAGGTGAAAGATTCGGCACGATA
>RFMT01000189.1 GCA_009927565.1 Acidimicrobiia bacterium | reverse complement strand
TCATTAAAAACGGAGAAAAAATGTCAAAAGCAGTCGGAATTGACCTCGGTACAACCAACTCGGTTGTGTGCGTTCTTGAAGCGGGCGAGCCAGTTGTCGTACCAAACTCAGAAGGTGCACGCACGACACCATCAGTAGTTGCCTTTTCAAAAGGTGGTGACGTGTTGGTCGGCGAAGTTGCCAAGCGTCAAGCGATTACGAACACCGAGCGAACCTTTCGCAGCATCAAGCGACACATGGGCTCGAATTGGAAATCGACAGATATTGACGGCAAGAAATATACGCCACAAGAAATCAGCGCCCGCACCTTGATGAAACTCAAGCGCGATGCTGAGGCATATCTCGGCACTTCGGTCACGCAGGCCGTCATCACCGTGCCGGCATATTTCGACGACGCACAACGCACTGCAACAAAAGAAGCCGGCCAGATCGCCGGTCTTGAAGTTTTGCGGATCATCAACGAGCCGACCGCGGCAGCACTCGCATACGGGCTCGACAAGGGCAGCGAAGACGAAACAATTCTTGTGTTCGACCTCGGCGGTGGCACCTTTGACGTCAGCGTTCTCGAAATTGGTGACGGCGTGTTCGAAGTCAAGAGCACCCATGGCGACACGCACTTGGGCGGCGACGACTGGGACCAACGCGTCATCGACTGGCTAGTCAAAGAGTTCAAGTCGGCGCACGGTGTCGATCTCGGCACAGATCGCATGGCTTTGCAACGCCTAAAAGAAGCCGCAGAGAAAGCCAAGATCGAGTTGTCGCAAGTTCAACAGACACAGATCAATCTTCCGTTCATCACTGCGACCCCGAGTGGCCCGTTGCATCTTGATGTTTCGTTGTCACGCTCGAAGTTTCAAGAGATGACCAACGACTTGCTTGAGCGCTGTCGCAAGCCGTTCGAGCAGGCGATCACCGATGCAGGTGTCACAAAGAGTCAAATCAAGCACGTGATTTTGGTCGGCGGTTCAACCCGCATGCCGGCTGTGCTCGATCTGGTTCAGTCACTCACAGGCAAAGAACCAAATCGCTCGGTCAACCCTGACGAAGTGGTTGCCGCGGGCGCAGCAATTCAAGCTGGC
>RFMT01000114.1 GCA_009927565.1 Acidimicrobiia bacterium | reverse complement strand
TGTGATCACTATAACAACTTGCGTGTGGCAACAGTGCGGTGGTGGCAAGTTGCGTGTGGCGAGCGCAGGTAGCCTGCTTACTCAATGAGTCAAGCCAGCCCACTTGCAGGTTCGTCGCCTTTTGCTAGTTCTTCGCCTGCGTCGGGCGACACGATAATTACGATCACTCCTGTTGCGCATGCAAAGTTGATTGAGTTGCGTGATGCCGAGTCTGAACGCGAGCGTCTTGGGTTGCGTCTTGAAATTTTGTCAGGGCCAGGTGAAGATTTTCGCTACGACTTGGTATTTGATGAGTTTGTGAAGGCGGCTTTCACAGATGAAGTTCGCACGATTAATGGATTGAAGATAATTATTGGGGCCAAAGATTTAGATCTTTTGCGTGGCGCCGAACTAGACCATGACGATGCCAAAGGTTTGTTGATTCGCAACCCGAACAAGCCGTTGAAGGCGAGTTTTGAAGGGCTCGTCGCTGATGATGAGATTTCGGCACAAATTGAGGCGATTGTGCATAACGATGTCAATCCGGCGTTGTCTGCGCACGGTGGTTTTGTGACGTTTGCTGGGCACGACAACGAAGGCACCGCTTATTTCACAATGGGCGGTGGCTGTCATGGTTGCTCGATGTCGCGCCAGACGATGCTTGAGGGAGTGCAAACGATGTTGGTCGAGCAAGTGCCGGCGATTACGCGAGTGCGCGATATTACGGATCATTCGACTGGCGCGAATCCGTATTATTCGTAATTTGCGATGAAGGCTTTCCTGCAGTTTTTGCAGCGGGCATTTAAGTATTTTCGAAATACCAAGCGTGTTTGGCGTCGTCCACCACGTGCGGATTTGTTGATTATTGATCGTGGCACTGCGAGCCCGCTTGACGAGATGTTTGCGCATCACAATCCGCACATCATGGAGATTCGTGGTGAGAGCGTCAACATGCTCGCGCTGGTTCGCGCCTTGCCCAAAATTCATCTCGGCGCTGTCGCATACCTCGAGGCCTACATAGACTTCGTCAAACCAAAATTAATTCTCTCACGCACCGACAACAATCACACTTTGTGGCAACTCAAACGCCGCCCAAATTGCCCCTACAAAGTCGCCCTCATCCAAAACGGCTGGCGCACGCGGTTTGTTCGCTCAATGGCGATTGGAATGCAGTCAGATGCCGATTCTAAAACTTTGAAGTCAGATAAATATTTTGTATTTGGCAACAACACAATTGACCTGCTTAAAGAACGGGTATCGGTAGACTTCGAAAAAATTGGCAACATCGTTCTAAATATGTTTTCGTTTGAAGACATCAGCCGGCGAGGCAAAGGTGATGATGTTAAACAAACGGTTGCTCTAATCTCAACTTTCCGCTCAAAGGAAAGTGAAATGAACGACGCACAGATCGTCGTGTACAAGTCGCTGGATAATTATGTGGCTGACAGAGGTTACAAACTTTTGATTATCGGCAATGCTTTAGGGGTGGTCGAGCAAAAACTTGAATCTGATTTTTTCGCAAAAGTTTTTTCTCGAGCGAAATACGAATTAGGTTTTTTTCGTAATGCACATGGCTCGTACAGTAAGCTCGATAGTAATAAGTGGATTGTTTCTGGTCACAGCACTCTTGGTTATGAGAGTTTGGTGACGGGTATTCCAGTCGGGTTTGTATTGCCCAGTGCGAGAATTTTTGATGATCGTGACTTTCAGTCCTCAAGTGGCCTCGGCGCGTCCGGTGCATTTTGGTGCCGCAGCGATGAGCCACAGGAGCACGAGCGTGTTTTCGCATACTTAGACAGTGTGAGTGACGAGCAGTGGGAGCGCGATAGCGGCTGGATTCGGGATCAGTTGATGGTGCATGATTACGGCAAT
>RFMT01000379.1 GCA_009927565.1 Acidimicrobiia bacterium | reverse complement strand
CCGTGTTTCGTGCGACTGGTCAGAAACCGAAGTTGCCCGAGCATCTCGCCGATTTAATGTCTCGACCCGAACGCAGCGTTTTTCTGCCTAACGATTTGGGGGCAGTGCAGGCGTTTGTTGCTAGTTGTCGCAAGTAGGGTGCCGGGGCAAAAATTTGACCGTTGCCATTGAGTTGATAGTCGGCTAGAGTTGTGTTGCTCGGATTCCCGAGCGAGTCTCCGCCAATTCGTGGCAGACGCATTTCAACGCAATCTGATCTGTGCCCCTGCATATTGAGTTTTAGCGGCAAGTTGGGAAACAAAAATTCTGTTCCCCTGAAAGAAGGCATTGTGGCTAGTGAAGCCCTTGAACAATCGGCACTTGAGGCAAAAGATCGCGAACAGCTTGTGGCGATCGCAAAAGCGCTTGGCGTGAAGTCGGCGGCGCGTGCGAAAAAGGAAGAATTATTGAGATGATTCTCGAGCAGACGGCGCCGTCACCAGTTGTTGCTGCGCCGGTTGCGAGTGCAGCCGCATCAAAGAGTGCGAGTTCTGCAAACTCGGGTGGGCCAATGCTTGGCGCCGACGGGCAACCACTTGCCGAGTGGGAAATTGAACTTGCTGAACATGAAGGCACGCCAATTGCGCCTGATGCACGCCGACAAAGTGAAGTTGGCGATCGTGGTGACTCGCGCGGTGGCGACCGTAATGATCGAAATGATCGAGGTCCGCGTAACGACCGCAACGACCGTAACGATCGAGGTCCGCGAAACGATCGAAACTTTCAACGAAATTTCAACGATCAAGACGGTGGCAATCGCAATCGCAATCGTCGGCGCCGTCGTGGACCTGGCGGATTTCGAAACTCGCGTGACGAAGGCCCGCAAGGCGAAGATCGTTACGAGTTGAATGACTCGCAAGATCAACACGAGCCGATTAGTAACGACCCAGTTGAAGTTGCCGGTTATTTAGATTTGCGCGACGAGGGCTACGGCTTCTTGCGTGTGAATGGCTATCTGGCTTCATCGGGCGATGCCTATGTCTCGGTTCGATTGACAAGACAATTTAATTTACGCAAGGGCGACCATGTAACTGGTATGTGCCGACCTGCAGGTCGCAACGAAAAAAATCCGGGCATGATCGACATTCGCACGATCAATGGGGTTGATGCCGAGAAGATGAAGGCACGTCCGAAGTTCGAAGATCTGACACCGTTGTTTCCTGACGAGAAGTTAGAGCTTTCGACGGCGAGTGACCCGACCAACATGACAGCGCGGATCATCGACTTGATTTCACCGATCGGCAAAGGTCAGCGCGGCATTATCGTGTCGCCGCCGAAGGCCGGTAAGACAAGCGTGATGAAGACGATCGCGACTTCGATCGAAAAGAATCATCCAGAAGTGAAGTTGATCGTCTTGTTGATTGACGAACGACCAGAAGAAGTTACCGACATGCGTCGCACCGTGAAGGGCGAAGTTGTTTCATCGACTTTTGATCGACCATCCGAAGAACACACTCACGTCGCCGAATTGGTGATTGAAAAAGCCAAGCGAATGGTAGAGATGGGCGAAGATGTTGTTGTGATTCTTGACGGAATCACTCGTTTGTCGCGTGCCTACAACCTTGCGGCGCCAACGACCGGACGTGTGATGTCGGGCGGTATCGACGCAGGTGCTTTGTATCCGCCGAAGAAGTTTTTTGGTGCGGCTCGAAACATCGAAGAGGGTGGCAGTTTGACGATTTTGGCAACGGCGCTAGTTGAAACCAACAGTCGAATGGACGACGCAATTTTCGAAGAATTCAAGGGCACAGGCAACATGGAGTTGCGTCTTGATCGCAAACTTGCAGAGCGTCGTATTTATCCGGCGATTGATGTTGATGCGTCGAGCACTCGACACGAAGAGTTGTTGTTCAACCGTCAGCAGTTGCAAATGGTTTGGAAGTTGCGACGCGTGTTGAGCGGACTTGCAGCCGATGGCAACGCAGCGCCCGGTCTTGAGTTGTTGATTGATCGCTTGAAGACTTTCAAGAACAACGAGGAATTCTTGGCCGAAATCGCAAAACAGCCAACTTCATAAGCTTCGTCGTTTCATGACGAATAGAGCTGATACTTCATCTCACGCGTCACGCATTGCGCAGTTGAAGTTACGCGCAATTGTTGATTCGCATCGCAGTGCTGGTGCTTTTCGCGCTGATGTGTCGAGTGGTGCGATTGGCGCCCGTGCAAACGTGGAGATAAGCGAGTTTGGGCAGGCCGTTGGTCTGGTCGTCGAAAGTGTTGCCTGGGTTTATATAACAGGCCGCCACGAGCGAAGTCTTGGACCGGCATTGATGTGGGCAGTGCGCAACAATGCCACTTCGTTGAAACTTTTGTTGAGCGAGCGCGCTGGCGAACTAGCTCGAATCGCAACTCATTTTGACTTTGCGATTGAGGTTTTTGAAGTTGATACTGCAGGAGTTGCACGTGTTGCTGTGCCGCAAGACGCCACGAAGATTGAAGTGAGTGTCGCAGACGAAATTTTTGCAGATTTTATTAAGTCGGCTGGTGCCGATGTTGTGCGTGAGCACGGGGTAATTTCTGGTGAAGTCTGCGGGCTTGAGGTGTGTCGTGTCGTGCGCGCGACGGGTGCTGGCGACCCAAACGGGGCAAGTGAAAGCGAATTAGAAATCGGCGTTGGTGCACACGATCGCGAAACTTTTAAACTGTTGCACGGTCGAACCGCGACGGCTGAGAGTCTGCGCAAAGTGGTTGCTGAGGTTGCGGCGCGTCGTGCTGTTGGGGCGCAGGTTCATCCGTTAAACCAGTTAGCACGCGAACGAATGTTGCGTCACTATGTTTGTTTGTCACCACAACTTGTAGGTGCCAAGAGTCTGCAGACTGCACAGCCGCCGATTGCTCGCACGAATTTAAAAGATGTTGTGCCGTGTTGTGCCGTGGGTGTTTCGTTGACAGGTGAAAAGATGATCGTGATTTTCAGTGTTGGAGTTGACCCGGATGTTGTTTCGTTTGGGGCTGATGCACGAGGGCAGATAAACGGCTCGGCTGAGTTGGTGTTTGCGATGCCGACGCGAGACATTGTGCCGGCTGTCGAGCGAGTCGCACAGATGTTGCGACGACCCGCGCGTTTTGTCGGAGTTGACGTTATTAGTTCAAGTTTTAAGCCATAGTCTGATCATCGTGCTTGAACGTCTAGACGGTATCGAACGAGATTTTTTGGACCTCGAGGCAAGCATGGCTACGCCAGAAGTGCTTGAAGATCAGAACAAACTGCGTGAAGTTTCGCGGAAATATAAGCAGATGACGCCACTCGTCGAGTGCATTCGCAAATATCGAACGGCCAAGGGCAATGCAGATGCCGCGCGCGAGTTGATTGCTGATGCCAGTGGTTCTGAGCGAGATCAGTTGCAGGCTGAATTGAGTTCGGCGACGACGATGATCGCAAAACTTGAAGACGAATTAAAAGTTTTGTTGCTGCCACCAGATCCGAATGCTGGGAAGAACATCATTGTTGAAATTCGGGGTGCTGAAGGTGGCGAAGAAGCAAACCTTTTCGCCAGTGATCTGTTCGACATGTACAAGTCATTTGCCGCTCGCAACAACTGGAGTGTTGAAGTGTTGTCACTTGACCTTTCGCCAAAAGGCGGCATTAACCAAGTTGTGATGGTGTTTAAAGGTGAGACCGCGTGGACTCGAATGCGATTTGAAGGCGGACCTCATCGCGTGCAGCGAGTGCCTGCAACCGAAAGTCAGGGTCGAATTCACACCAGTTCGGCAACAGTCATGGTTTTGCCCGAAGCCGAAGAAGTTGAATTGCATATCGACGAGAAAGACTTGCAGATAGATGTTTACCGAGCCAGTGGCCCGGGTGGCCAGGGTGTCAACACAACCGACTCAGCGGTGCGAATTACACACAAACCAACTGGTGTTGTTGTGGCGATGCAAGATGAGCGCAGTCAGTTGCAAAATCGTTTGCGGGCGATGCAGGTTTTGCGGGCGCGGTTGCTAAAGCGTCAAGAAGAAGAAATTCAGGCGCGCGCTTCTGCTGAGCGAAAGGCTCAGGTCGGCGGCGGTGGACGTGGTGAGAAAATTCGTACCTACAACTTCAAGGACAGCCGCGTAACCGACCATCGCATTGGGTTTACTTTGCACCAATTGCAAGACGTGTTGGCGGGCAATTTGGATCCGGTCGTAGATGCGCTGACACTCGAGTATCAAACTGAGCAGTTGGCAAATTCTGACGAGAAGTAATTTCGTAGTGTTTGGCGATGACTCAATAACTTGGGGTGAGTTACTGCGAGTTAGTACTGCCGAATTAGGAAGCGAACAAGAAGCTCGTTGGCTTTGCGAGAATGCCAGCGGTTTAGAGCGTGGTGAGTTTGATGCTGCCCGAGGAGACGTAGTAAGTGAACGGTGCGGCATTGCACTGCGGGCGATGGTTGCGCGACGTCTAACAGGTGAGCCTTTGCAATATGTGATGAAGAGTTGGTCGTTTCGCCACTTGGATGTTTTGGTCGACAAGCGTGTTTTGATTCCGCGACCAGAAACAGAAGTTGTTGTGCAGATGGCACTTGATTTGGCAAGCGAAATGCTGCGGAGTTCGAAATCTAAGTTGCGAGTTGCAGATCTAGGCACCGGTAGTGGAGTAATTGGCCTTTCGTTGGCAAGTGAACTACCGCGCGGTAGCACAGAAGTTTGGCTGACAGATATGTCGGCTGACGCACTTGAGGTTGCGCGGGCAAACTTGGCGGGGTCGGGTTTAATCAATAGTGATGTGCGAATCGTGCAGGGCAGTTGGTTTGCGGCGTTGCCAAGCGAACTCAAGAAAAGTTTTGACTTGATTGTCAGCAACCCGCCGTACATCGGTGTGCATGACACAAGTGTCGAGGCGAGTGTGCGCAACTATGAGCCACACTTGGCTTTGTTTGCAGGGTCAGATGGTCTTGATGCGTATCGTGAAATCATTGCTCAGGCAGGCGATTGGCTCGTAACCAACGGCTGGCTGGTTCTTGAAATCGGGCATCAACAAGGTGATGCAGTTAGTGATTTGCTAACCCAAAAGAACTTTAAGCAGATCGAAATTCGCCAAGATCTCGCAGTCCGCGACCGCATCGCAATCGCAAAAATTTAAAGCAAAAGGTTGCCGGTTGAGTCGAGGGTGACTTTTTGGCCGACCCATTCGCCGGTGCAAAGCGCATTTGCGACCTGCGGGTCGGTTGATGTTGCC
This sequence comes from Acidimicrobiia bacterium, assembly GCA_009927565.1. Taxonomy (GTDB): domain Bacteria; phylum Actinomycetota; class Acidimicrobiia; order Acidimicrobiales; family Ilumatobacteraceae; genus BACL27. The sequence goes on along the minus strand of RFMT01000379.1, from coordinate 1,916 downwards.
CATGCACGGCGCGAGTCTTTGAGCAACGTTGCCGCAATCGCAGTCTCAGGCTGACCGTTTCGATCGTGCATCACGGTGAAGGCTTCTATCGTTGCTTTGCCTGCGCTTGAAGATTCAGCCTGCTCAGTTGTCGCGAGTTCACGCTTCGCGAGTTTGTCAATTGTTGATTGGGGTGAGCCGTGTCTATAGCCATTCTTAGGTGGTGTAGTCGAGTAGATGCCAAAAGAATGTTTGGTGGCATAACCACCGTTTGCCCAGACCAAGCCGTCAGTTGACGAAGTGTCGGCTTGACGAAGTTTGGTCATCATCGTGGCGATGGCGTGCATTACGTAGTTGTTCCATGGACCACCTGCGAATGACAAACCGCCCGTGATTGTCAGTTGCTGGTCAAGCGACAGGTCGAGCGACTTGGCACCTAGTTGAACAGCCGACGGAAAGCATGAATATAAATCGATTAGCGAAATTTCTTGAAGAGATTTTTCTGCGAGTTCACAAACCATCTCGCCGCCGAGTTTGATCGCCGGTGTTTCGGCAAAAGAAAAGCGATTCGAAATGTAATAGTGCTCGTGACAGTCGGTGCCAGCAAGTGGAAAGATCCATTTTTCGCGCGGGATGCCAAGTTGAGTCGCCTTGGCAACCGAACAGATTATTAGTGCTGCCGCCATATCGACTTGGTTGTTTGAATTCATAACTTTGCGATAGGGAAGACCGATCATGCGATTTTTGGGTGAGACCGTGCGAACTTGCTCAGCAGTGAGCGCTGTGTTGCTCCATGCAAATTCATTTGTGGCGGCAACATTGCTGAATCGCGACCATAACTCGCTGATTAGTTGTTCGTGTTGATTTAATCGCGACCGGCGTTAGCTCGAATTGCAGACTCGAACATCGGATAAATCTGAATTGGAAGAACTATCTTGCGTGCGATTTCTGCGTCGTTGCTCATCGCTGCGTCATCAATGATGGTGTTGGCTGTTGGAGTGTATGCGTCAGATTCTGACCAGTTGAGAGTTGCATTTTCGCGGTGCGCACGAGCACGCGAATTTGAAGCCTCACCACCGGCGACGATGGCGATGTCTAATTCGCCCCGCTGAATTTCGAGAGCGAGTTTGTTAACGAGCAACTGTGGCATGTTGCCGCCGTGCGGGGTGATGCCATATTTTTGCGTTTTTATGCCCAATATCGAAGCAACCGTAAATGCCGGATTTGAGTACTTCCACGAGAGGAGGCGCACAATGTGTAGAGCGTTTATCTCAGGTAGTTCGGTGAGGTTGGCGTCGGTTGTCGCTAGGCGAATTGCATCGGCGATCAATTGCGCTGGTTCACGCGCGTCGTTCAAACTTGCGATGCGATTGACTACTTGGCCTTGGCCGACAAGCACTGGAGTGCGCGGGTCAATCGACATCACTCAACACATTAGTTATATACACTTTCAGCGATGAGAAAGATTGCGATTGGCGCTGATCATGCGGGGTTTGAGCTGAAGCAGCATCTAGTTAAATATCTTTCAAGCAAAGGAATGCAAGTAGCCGACCATGGCACTGACTCAACTGAAAGTGTCGACTATCCCGAGATTTGCGCGAATGTAGCGCGAGCAGTGCGCGACGGAAAAGCTGAGATCGGCATCGTACTTGGCGGTAGCGGCCAAGGTGAGCAGATTGCGGCAAATAAAGTTCACGGCGTTCGCGCAGCACTTTGCAACGATTTATATCTCGCAGAAATGGCACGATCGCACAACAATGCAAATGTTTTGTCGATGGGCGGAAGAGTTGTATCGACTCAACTGGCTGAGCAAATAGTTGATAAGTTTCTGAGCACAGAGTTCGAAGGCGGCAGACATGAACGCCGAGTTGCGCAACTTAGTGATATTGAAAAATCTGAAGCAAGTTTAAAAAAGGGAGCATAAAAATGCCTTGGCC
>RFMT01000048.1 GCA_009927565.1 Acidimicrobiia bacterium | reverse complement strand
AAAAGTTTCTAGACGATTATTGGTTTGACGAGGCGAAGGGCGTCGGGGCAATGCTCGATGTGCAGCGAAGTTTGTTCGCCAAGGTAGTCACCATCGAGTTGATACGGAAACGGAGTGGCGAAATTGATTTTCACATTTTCAACTTCGGTGTGAATGTCGATGCCGGGTGATGCGCTGATCTGATCGCTGCGCACCGACTGCAAAATCGTGCGCGCCATAAGTGACGTCGTCAACTTTCTGAAAGTTACGGCAACCAACTTTTTGTCGATAGACGCGGCGGTCGAGAGATTGACGGGCATTTTGCCAACATATGTATACGGGTTTGAATTTAAAACGACCGTGAAGTATCCGTTCGGAATTTTTTCCCCGTCAATCTCGACGCTGAAGTGCGGATATTTTCTGTCGTAACCGCCGCACCAGGCTTGCATGGTCGCGAGACCAAACAACGGCTGACCAATAATCCGCTTCAGCGAGGCACGTCTCTCGACAAGTTCGACAACCGCAGCGTCGAAACCAATGCCGGCATGAAAACAGAAGTAACGCCCGTTGGCTCGTCCCAAACTAATCGGATGAATGTTGTTGTGATCGAGACCAGAACTGAACTGTTGCAATGCAACGATCGGGTCATTCGTAGCCCCGAGGCTGCGCACGAACACGTTCGTTGATCCGCCGGGCAACATCATCAAGGCCGTGTTGCTGCCGGCGAGGCCCGTTGCGACCTCGTTGAGTGTGCCGTCGCCGCCAAATGCAACGACTAATTCGACCCCGCGAGTGGCCGCGTCTTGTGCGAAGCGCGTGGCATGACCCCGTTCGTTGGTCTCGACGACCTGCACGCTGTGGTGGCGAGCCAGGTATTGGTGCACTGCAACGGTATTTCTTGGATTAACCGAAGATGCGAACGAGTTCACAATAAGCAAGATCTGCAAGATCATTAACGGTATCAGCGTTTCAAGTTCAGATTTTCGCGTGGTTGTATGCGTTATTAACGGTAAGAATAGAAGCCATGAATATCGTCGTATGCGTAAAGCAGATTCCAGATCCAGCCAGTCCGGGGGCGCTTGACGCCACAACTCACGCGCTCAAGCGTGACGGAAAATTAATTCTCGATGAGTCAGACGCTTACGGCGTTGAAATGGCATTGCAACTCGTTGCCACAGCCGGGTCGGGCGAAGTTTATGTTGTGTCGATGGCACCGAATGGTGAAACATCTGGCATGCGCACCGCATTGGCGATGGGTGCAGTAAAGGGATTATTAGTGAGCGATCCTGCTCTCGCCGGTTCAGATGCATTGACCACCGCAAAAGTTTTGGCTGCGGCAGTTAACAAACTCGGTGGTGCAGACTTAATTATTGCCGGCACTGAATCTTCAGATGGTTACACCGGCACGGTGCCTGAGCAAATTGCAGAATGCCTTGGCTTGCCTTCAGTAACTTTCGCCAAGAAAGTAAAAGTTGAAGGCTCAGTTTTGAAAGTTGATCGTCAGAGCGAATCGGGTTACGACGAAGTCGAGTGCACTTTGCCGGCAGTCATCAGCGTTACTGCCGGTGTTGTTGAGCCTCGCTACCCAAGTTTCAAGGGCATCATGGATGCCAAGAAAAAACCGCTCGATGTTGTGACGGCAGGCGACCTTGCTGTTACGCCGACTGGTTGGGCAGCCGCCGGACAAAAAATCGTCAGCGTGACACAAGCCGAAGCCCGCAAAGCCGGACAGGTCATCGAAGACGACGGTGAAGCATTTGGCAAAATTGTTGCGTTCCTCGAAAATTTGAAACTGATCTGAGAGCAAAAGGCAAACAAATATGACAATCAATAACATTTGGGTTTTCGCACAAGCTTCTGGTGGTGCCGCAACAACTGGCACACTCGAACTGCTTACTAAAGCGCGATCGTTGTCAAGCAAAGTCACCGCATTTGTCGGCGGAGATGCAAGCGCAATTGCTGCCTCGCTCGGTGAATACGGGGCAACGAAGGTTTATGCAACTGGTGACTTGGCTGGCAAGTTGCCGGGCGTCGCACTTTCAGCGGCAATGAAATCTGTTATCGACTCTGGTGACACGCCCGACGTAATTATGTTTCCGCAAAACTATGAGGGTCGTGACACAATGGCGCGTCTTTCGGTGAAACTCAATCGCACGGTTTTGACCAACAACATCGACATCGCCGACTCGGCAGATGGTGTTGTCGCAACTACACCAATTTTTGGTGGCAACGTTTTGGTGGCAACTGCGTTTAGTGGACAAGGTCCGCATTTGGTGTCGTTCCGTCCGAAGAGTTTTGCCGCCGAGCCTGCAGGTGCAAGTTCGCCTGAGGTTGTTGCAGTCGTGGTGCCAGATCTTGGCAAACAAGGTGGCGCAAAAGTTGTTGCAGTCCACACTGAACAATCATCTGGGCCAAAACTCGACGAAGCAGCAGTCGTAGTTTCAGGTGGTCGCGGTCTTGGTGAGGCCGGCAACTATTCGTTGATCGAAGATCTTGCAAAAATTCTCAAAGGTGCACCTGGTGCATCGCGCGCAATCGTTGACGCGGGTTGGGTGCCTTATTCATATCAAGTCGGTCAGACCGGCAAAGTTGTGAAGCCGAGTGTTTACATTGCAGCTGGCATTTCAGGCGCTACCCAGCACATGGTCGGCATGAAGGGCTCAAAGAACATCATCGCGATCAACAAAGACAAAGAAGCACCGATTTTTGGCATCGCCGACCTCGGCATTGTCGGTGACGTGCACAAAGTCTTGCCAAAACTCATCGAAGCCCTCAAGTCCCGCTCATAAATTCTCGCGCAGACTTCGCGCGTAGATCGAATTTTAATTTTTTAGTTAGACGAGGGGCCAGGGGTAGTGGCGGCCGGAGGGGTCAATCGGAAACTGCGCGCCATCAAATAGCCATTTCGCACGCTCGGTAATTGCAACAACTTCTTGCTCGCTGAGCAGAGTGGCGACTGCGAGTGGCACGGTTTGAGTCAGCGGTTCGATTTTTGCCAGTAGATCTTGTGCAATTTTTTCGCCGCCGAACTCCCAGATGACGGTACGCAACTTGAAGTCTTCAGAAAAGCAAACTCCATGGTCGATGCCCCAAACATGTGAGTTCTTGTCGACAAGAACATGGCCCGATTTGCGGTCGGTATTGTTGGCCAAAATATCGAACGCACACATCGCACGAAATTGATCGTGCAAATCTTGGCGTTGTTCGAAAATCGTAAAATAGTGCTCGTCTGGATCAGACTCGATTAGCAGTTGCACTGAACCTTCTCCATGTGGGCCGTCGCGCAACACGGTTGGTGGCACGCAACCCAAACCCATCGCCTCCGAAAGTTGATAAGCAGCGACTTCACGGCGGTGAAGGCCAGGTGCGAAATCCCATAGAGGCCGCTCGCCACGCATTGGTTTATAAATTGCTTGGATCGTTTTGTCGTCAAGATCAAGTGACACCAAATATGTGGCGTTGCTGCTGTAAGGCATGCGCATTACGACAGAAATTTCGCCGCGCAGCAGAAAATTAAGTTGTTTGGCAACGTCTAGTTCATGCGTGGACACAAATGGCCATCTTTGTTGATCGGCCGGCCACAAAAAACGCACGATGGTCGACCCGACGAAACGACTTCATCGGCATGTTTACAAAATGCCGCAGCCTGACCACGGGTGATGTGGGCACGAACTCGAGACATGTCCTGTTCGATGATCTCGTTTTCAGCTTCGGATAAGACTTCAATTTCGTCAAGTTGAATTATCAGGCGATCGCTGATCGTGTCGTAGGCAAGCCCGACAGTACCGAGAACAAACTCGGGTTCAATCGGTTGTGAAAGTTGCATTGCGTCGCTGATTGGTAGGTGTGAAACATCTGGAGCATCAGCCAAAAGTTTGCGCAGATATTCAGACATCGCTGCAACTTGTTCTTTTTCGCACTTGATTGTGATGCGTTGACCATCGGCACGAACTTGCAAAACAAAAGTGCGCTTGCCAGGCTCGCCGAGAGCCCCAGTTGTAAACGCATCGGTTGAATCAAACTCGAAATAAATGCTCACAAGCCACTCACGAGATTTGTAGGTCGGCGAGGTCGCCACCTGTCGAATTGACGGTCAATACAACTGGTCCATGCGACGAATAAGACACGGCGCTCACCGAACAAGTGCTGATAACGATGCGCTGAAACAAATCAAGGTGCGTGCCCATTGCATGGGCAACGGCTGCTTTGATTGGGTCGGCATGAGAAACACAGATCACGACTCCTCCTGGGTGCGCTTTGCGCAAATCGTCGAGCGTCGAGACCATGCGATTTTGCATTTCGGTGAAACTTTCACCATTCGGAAATCGAAAAGTGCTGGGCGCGCGCTGAACCGTTGACCACTCTGGAAGTTTCATTAGCTTGCCGAGCTCTTTGCCCGTCCATTTGCCGAAGTCGCACTCGAGCAAACCTTTGTTGATGTTTATCTTTTTATCGAGGATTTTGCCGATCGGAGCAGCAGTCTCGCGAGCACGCTCGAGCGGCGAAGAATAGATCGCTGAGACTTTATTTAGTTTTCTCAATCGTTTAGCAACTTCAACTGCTTCGCTTTGGCCGATGTCGCTTAGATGTAAACCAGCGGCACGACCCGGCAATAATTTGCCGGTGCTCGGTGTTTTGCCATGACGCACCATGATGATCACCGTAGAAGCTTGTGGCTTAGTTTTTTTGGTCGACATTACAGATCTTCAAACTATCGTCACAGCGCATAATCTCGTGGTGTGGCAATTCAAAGTGAATTCAACAAACTTGCAACCGATATAACCGAATGTCACAAATGCACGCGACTTGTGAAATGGCGCGAGAAAGTTTCAATTGAAAAGCGAGCGTCGTATGCAAGCGAGACTTATTGGGGAAAACCAATTGCGGGTTTTGGCGACATTCGCGCAAAAATTCTTGTTTTGGGGCTCGCTCCCGGCGCACATGGGGCAAATCGCACGGGTCGAATTTTTACCGGTGATAGAAGTGGCGACTGGTTATTCAGGGCGATGCACAAAGCAGGTTTGGCATCGCAACCAGAGTCAATTTCGCGAAATGACGGTTTAAAACTAAAAAATGCCTGGGTATCGACGGCGGTTCGTTGCGTGCCGCCAGACAATAAACCGACGCCAAACGAGCGAAAGTCGTGTTCGAAATTTTTGACACGTGAACTTGAGTTGCTTAGTCACGTCAAGGTAATTATTTGTTTGGGTTCATTTTCTCTAACTTCAGTATGTGATGAGTTAGAAATTCGACCTCGCCCAAAATTTGGCCACGGCGTCGTAGTAAATCACGAGAAGTACAAAATTGTTTGCTCGTATCATCCGAGTCAGCAAAATACATTTACGGGCAAACTCACCGAAAAAATGTTTGACAGCGTGTTTAAGACCGCAGTGAAGTTAGCGCGCTGAAATCACAAAGCAAGCAATTCGCCGCCACCGTAAGCAACGGCGACGGCAGCCAAGAACAAGCCAAACACTCGTTGAAGTTTTTTATCGCTCATCTTGAGTGCCATCTTTGAACCAAAAGGCGCACCAACAACAACGCCAATCGTCAGCCAGATCGCATAGCGCCAATCAATGCCACCTTCGATCGAGTGTGTGATCGTGCCGGGAATTGCGAAACAACCGACGCAGATCAACGATGTCGCAACAGCGTTTTTCATTGGTAGGGCAAGCCAGCGACGAAACAATGGCACCATGATGATGCCGCCACCAACACCAAGCAAGCCCGAAAGCCCGCCTGCGATAAGACCGGTCAGCGTCGCTGAAAAACCTTGTGAACTACGAAAGTTTGTCGCGACTTCTTTGGCTACGACAAAATCGCTTTGCTCAGGCGATTTTTGGGGTGCAACGTTGCGAACCATGTTGATCGAACTCCACATCAAGAGCAACGCAGTTAGCACCATTAATAAGTGTCCGTCTCCAGGTATTCGTGGCGAAACCCAAGCGCCGAGAATCGCCGCAACAATGCCGCTGGGTGCAGTAAACGCGACAACTTTCCACTGAATGAGTTCGCCGTTTCGATATCGCCATGAGCCGGTAATGGCACCCGGCAAAATCGAAGGCAATGTTGTGCCGACAGCGAGTGCAGCCGAGCAACCAAGTGCTCGAATTGCAGGTGTCGAAATAACGGCACCACCAACCCCGAAAGTGCCCGACATTATGCCGGTTGCCACGCCCGCAAGCGCGGTTAGAACATCCCGAAAAATACTTGCGTCCATGAAATTGTTTAGTGTGCTGCGGGCGCCGAGCCGTCAGCCTTCTTTTTAGGCGGCGGAACACCAACGCTCACCGCCTTATTGGCAAACTCTGGCCATCGTCGACGACTGACAATGCTGAGTAGACGCAACAGTTTCATCGCGGTTGCATCAGTTTCGGCAGGACGCGCAATCACCGAACCGTCTTTGATCATTCGGTTCATTACTTCTTCACCCAGTTCGGTGCGCACGACGCAAAGTGTCCAGTCGTTGTCTTCGCCGATGCCACCAGTAGAAATATCGGCATGCTCGGCCGCGAAGTCTGGGCACATCTTGCATCCTTCGCGCGTCCACTTATGGCATTCTTTGAGATCTATCTCGTGATACGACCCGTCGCGCATCCAGATTTGAAAGACACCCTTGATGTTCATTTTGACCATTTCTTCTTTTTTCAAACCGTATTTGGCCAAAAATAGTTCTTCGAAAATTGCATCATCAAAAGTTTTCGAACACAACAAGCCAATGTTGAACAAAAATGGTTTGCCAACTTTGCCAGCTTTGCGCTTCCACATGATTGGCAACGCCGACGATTGACAACTCATGCCGACGAGGGCGAGTCGCTTCAGACCTTCTTTTTCGGCGTCGCGCATCGCCAGAGTATTGGCTGAATATGTGTAACGACTGCCTGAAGACGCGAGAACTTCTTCGGGTGTACGCGCGAGTCCAGGTAGCGCCTTCCATGAAGAGCCATCTCCTTCGACAAAACTTGTAAGTGCGGCATCGATGTAGTCGTGTTTGAGCAACCAAATCAGCATCGCGCCGACGAACCCGCCGTCTTGACCTTTTTTGTGGGTCACTTCGTCTGCGGCGCGAACAAGAAGCAACTGGCGATATTGACCGTACATTTCTTCGTCTTTGCGCTGGCGACCAAACAAATGCATGTCGGCCTCGGGCTCCCAGGCTCGAAAGCGAGGGCAAGCACGGGTGCAACTCGTGCAACCTTTTTCACCATGAATGCAGTTGTCAAGACCAAGTTCTTCTTCAAGGTGAAAAGGTTTGTACTTTCCTTCTTCGTGTTCGTAGCCGATCACATCATGGGGACAAGAAATTACGCAACCAGCACAACCCGTGCAAAGACCAGTGTTGATTACTTCTTCGTAAAGTTCTTTCCACTGGTGTGTCCAACGTTCGGCGACTTCGACCATTTCGCAAGCCTAGTGAGTGAGCCGAAATTCTCATTGACTCAAGTGGACTTACGCCACCCAAAACGGCAACAATGGAGGGCAACATGTTGACCTATACGCCAGAGGCCGAAGCGATGCGAGCAGAGATTCGGCAGTGGTTGAGAGATAATTTGCCACCTCGTTGGTTTGAAGAGGGCTACGAGATGTCGCCTGACGAGCGCAAGAAATTTAACGAGACCTGGGCTGAAAAGTTGTTCGCCGGCGGTTGGATTTGCGCGACGTGGCCCAAGGAATATGGCGGCAAAGGTTTGTCGGTTCTCGAAGGTGTGGTGCTTGCCGAAGAGTTTGCAAATGCGGGCGCGCCAATGCGTGCCGATTTTTTCGGCGACACCCTCGTTGGGCCGACACTTTTGCAATGGGGTACAGAAGAGCAAAAGCGCGAGTTTTTGCCCAAGATTTTGAGTGGCAAAATGCGTTGGTGCCAGGGCTTTAGCGAGCCGAATTCTGGCAGCGATCTTGCAAGCGTCAAGACGACCGCGGTGCTTGACGGTGATGAATGGGTAATCAACGGGCAAAAAGTTTGGACTACGCAAGGCCATCACGCCGACTATTGCTTTTTGCTGACTCGCACCGACAAAGACTCGCCAAAGCACAAAGGTATTTCATATTTATTGGTGCCGATGAAACAGCCCGGCATTGAGGTGCGCGGCATTACTCAACCTGATGGCACCGCAGAGTTCTGCGAAGTTTTCTTTACTGATGCGCGTTGCCCCAAAGACAACGTCGTTGGCGGAGTCAATAACGGATGGAAAGTCGCCAACAGTACTTTGGCCTTTGAGCGTGGCATGAGCGCGACAACCGGTTTTCGACGATTCGAAGAAGAATATAAATTGTTCGTCGCTCAGGCCAAAGCGAACGGCAAAGTTAATGACGCTTCGATTCGGCAACGATTGATGCAGTACTACACCAAAATTCAGATCTTGCGTTTCAATGGTTTGCGGTCATTAAGTTCGACACTTGCCGGCACGAAAGATTTTGGCGTGACGGCACTTGGTGCGAGCAACAAAATGTTTTGGTCAGAGATGCATCAAAGTGCAATGGAGCTCGGTCTCGATATTTATGGCGCTTATTCGATGTTGGTTGACACCGGACCTGAATCTGGTACTTGGCCGGGGGCGTTGCGCGACAAGCGAAGGGCCAATTACCCAGCGTCGCCGATGATGTCGAGCTTCTTTTTTTCGCGCTCAGAAACAATTTGGGGTGGCACTAGCCAGATTCAGCGCAACATTGTCGGTGAGCGAGTGTTGGCGTTGCCGAAAGAACCAAAACCGAGCGGGGGCGAGTAATCATGAATTTTCAGACTGCAATTCGCTCGGGCTTTATGAACTACGCCAATTTCAAAGGCCGCGCCTCGCGCGCCGAGTATTGGTGGTGGGCACTGTTCACCGTAATTTTGAGTATCTTGCTCTCGTCAATCGACGATTCGTTTGGCAATTTGGGTTCGCTCGTCACGCTTTTGCCGTCAATTGCGGTTGCAATTCGTCGCGTGCACGATGTCGATCGCGCTGGTTGGTTTATTTTGGTGCCTTTTTACAACTTGTATTTGGTTCTACGGCGTGGCGATGCGGGTGAAAATCGTTTTGGGCCTCCGCCGCCGCCAAGTATTTAATTCTTAATACTTAGGCACGCGGCGCTGGTATGTCGCACCAATTAGTGGCGAACTCAAAATAAAATCGGCGCTAGCGCGGTTGCAGGCAACCGGAATATTCCAGACAACTGCGATTCGCAACAAAGCCCGAATGTCAGGGTCATGTGGCTGTGGTTCAAGTGGATCCCAAAAGAAAAGCAAAATATCGATGCCACCATCTGAAATGCGTGCACCAATTTGTTGGTCGCCACCAAGTGGTCCACTGCGCATTCGCTCAATTTTCAGCCCTGTGCTATCGGCAATCAGTTTGCCCGTTGAACCGGTTGCAATCAGGGTATGTCGATTGAGCTCGTTTTTGTGCTCAGTTGCCCACTCAAGCATCTCACGCTTCATATTGTCATGAGCGACGAGAGCGATGCGTTTGGTAGCCGGGCTTTCGATGTTTATCATTTCGGTGGAGGTCATAAATGAAGGCTAGAACAAAATTCAACTCCGACTTGACTGCATCGCGAGTGATCACGACTCCAATCGGCAGACTTACTTTGGTTGCATCGTCAAAAGGATTGCAACAAGTGATCTTTGGTGCAAGAAAATTATCGACCACAAAGAGCGCACCAACCAAAGCAAGTGACCACCTCACACAAACCGAACGACAGTTGCGCGAGTATTTTGCCGGCAAACGCAAGAAGTTTTCGATAAAACTCGATATCTCGGGAACTGAATTTCAAGAATCGGTTTGGTATGCGCTCAACAAGATTGGTTATGGCAAGACAGTTTCATATGCACAGCAAGCAAAACTTGTGCGCAAACCACGAGCATTTCGTGCAGTTGGCTCGGCCAACGGCAAGAATCCTGTCGCAATTATTCTCCCGTGCCATCGTGTAGTCGCCTCAGACGGCACACTTGGTGGTTATGGCGGTGGGCTGGCAATCAAGCGCAAGTTACTGGCACTCGAAACTAGTTAAATGCGCTAGAGAACTAGTGCGGCTGGGTGAAGCCGAAACACTCTCGTAGAAACTCGTCGCGCAAAGCAACTTCTGGTCTGCCGATCGAGACGACTCGTTGAGCCAACAGCATCACAGTGTTCGCACTTTCAGCATCGTGCAATTCGTGTGTCGCCATAACGACTGTGACACCTCGCGCTCGCTCGCTGGCGATTAGATCTGCAACAAGTTTTCTTCCGTTGATGTCTAAGCCTGCTGTGGGCTCGTCAAGAAGTAATACTTCGGCTTGACGGGTCAAAACTTGTGCCAGGTGAGTGCGTTGTTGCTGGCCACCAGATAAGTCTCGAATTGGTTCGTTGGCCTGCGATTCGATGCCTGTGAGATGCATTGAGTTATCAACGATCTGGTTGTCGCGAGACGATGGCCTTTTGAAGAGCCCTAGATGGGCGAACCTGCCCATCGCAATGACATCGCGAACGCGTAGAGGCAAAGTATGAGTTGATACTGGGTGTTGCGGTAAATAAGCCACGCGCTTGGGTAAAGAGCCGGGTGCAGCGCCGAGAATTTCAAGGTTGCCGTCGACTGGCTTCAGTAGGCCAGCCAATGTTTTTAAGATCGTCGATTTGCCAGAACCGTTAGTGCCGATCAACACCAAGAGTTCGCCCGGTTTCATGTCGAGCGAAATCTTGCTGACAATCGGAAATTTTGTATAGCCGACTGCTAGTTGCTCGGCCTTGATTGTGAACCCAGCAGCATCAATCATCTGACGTGCGACCCAGCATGAGTGTGTGGGTGTTCGTGCTCTTCATGATTATTGTCTGTGATCATGTTTCTGATTTCTGTATATGTTGCGGCCATCGCAAAAATCAGCACGGTTGTCAGCACGATGCTCGCCCCAGCGGCGAGATCAAAGTGATAGCTGATTAGCAAACCGAAATAAGTCGAAATTGATCCAACCAAAGAGGCGATCAGCATCACAGTTGAGATGCGGCGTGCAAATAGTGCGCCGGTCGCAGCAGGTGCGATGAGCATGCCAAGAACCAACAACGTGCCGACAGTTTGAAAACTAGCGATGACCGTAATGGCAACGATCGTCAACATCAGGTTGTGAAATAGCCGACTAGAGAAACCTGAAGTATTGGCCAGACCTTCGTCGACACAAAGCAACAAAAATGGCCGTCTTGCGATGAATGCAACGATTGCAACTATGACTAGTGCGAGGGATTGCAGAACCAAGTCACCCGAGTTGACGCCAAGTAATTCGCCAAACAAAATTCGCGAGAGGTCGCCGACAAAAGTGCTAGATCGAGAGGTGATCATCACGCCAAGTGCCAGCATGCCTACGAAGAGCAAACCAATCGCGGTGTCGCCCGATAGGCGAAACCGTCGCGAGACGACGCTGACGCCAGCCATCATCACGAGCGAACCAACGGCAGCGCCGATAACACCTGAGATACCCAAAAGCATTGCCGTGGCGATGCCTGGCAGCACGCCGTGGGCGAGTGCGTCGCCAATAAATGCGAGCCCGCGCAAAACTACGAATGCTCCGGCAATTGCACACGTGATGGCGACGAGAATGCCGGCAACTAGCGAGAGTCGCAAGAACTCGTTGTTGGTGAATGGCTCAATGAACATGCTGTGATTAAGCCAACTCACGTTTATAACAGTAATGACTGATGCGAGTTAGCCGAGTGCTTCGGCGATTTGATTAGTCATTTTGAGAATGAACTCTTGATAATTGGCAGAGCCATCGAGGTAGTGAGTTGAAAGTGTGACGGCCTTTATGCCGAGCTCTTTGGCGAGTTGAGTTGCGGTGTCTGGCGAGACGCCAAGACCAGTGAAAATTGCCGGCACTTTGTATTTGGTGACCAGTTCTTTGAGTTCGGCGAGTTCACCAGCGGTGCCCTCTGAAGTAGTTGTGAAAGAAGGGATGATCGCGCCGATTACTTTGCAGCCGTATCGGTCAGCGAAGTAACCCATCTCGTCGTGGCCGCTAACGAGGTTGCACTCGCCAAGACTGCTGATGATTGACTCAACTTCGCCGTCGAGACTTTGCAGTTCTGTCGTAAGGGCTTTTGCTTCGGCCGAGAGATTTGCCCCGGTTGCCTCGCTTAGCGCAGTTGTCAGTGCTGGAAGCATTTCGAGCATTGTCGCGGGAGATAGCCAAATGTGTGGGTCGCTACCACCGTGTGCATGTTCAGATTCATCGCCGTCTTCAATTTTGCGCACGGTGATGTGGTCACCAACCATGAAGATGTTGCCACCCGAGTCAGCAATGTTTTCGAGTACTTCTTTGAGACCTTCTTCAAATTCAAGACCGTTCGATATAACCAAGGCTGAGTTGTTAATTATTTCGATGTCTTTGGCTGACGGCTGAAATTCATGTGGGTCTTGACCATCTGGAATGACGACATTTACAGTTGCGTTGTCGCCAACGAGTTGCGAAACCAAGTCGCCAAGTATCGAGTAGGTGACGGCAATGACCGGTAGGTCTGCAACAACAGAATCAGATGTTGTTTCGGGTGTTGATTCGGTAAGTGTTTCTGTTGAGTTTGAGCAACTGGCAAAAGTAATTAGAGCGAAAATTGCCGCGAGTTTCTTGAGTGGTTTTTGTGTCATCCCCTCAGCATATCAGAATTGAGAATGATTCTCATTATTACATCAATTGTGTTTATTTGCTTAGGGCTTTATTGATTTGTTCGGTCAATATGTCTGTTTCAATTTCGCCGCTAATTCGCAGTGCAACTTTGCCTTCGGCGTCAATCAAGACGAAAAATGGAAAACCCGACACGCCCATTGCATTTGCGGCGGTTTTTTCTCCACTGTCGGTCATGACCGGCCAAAGCGCGGGAAACTCTTCGCGAGCCAGCCACTCGGATGGTGGAAAGTTCGGCGAAGCAGGATCAGTCGAAGTAGTTATGGCAATCACATCAAGACCACTTGGCACTTCGCCAGAGCTGTTCCACTTGACCAACGATGGAACTTCTCGTTGGCAGTGGGGGCACCAGTGGGCGAGAAACACCAAAAGCGTTGGCGTGCCAGGTGTGGTGACGATTTTGTTGCCCGTGAAACCTTGACCAGTCAGAACTGGTGCCATCATGCCGATCGCTGGGTCGGTTGCTTCGCTCGAGAATTCTGGAAGTGATTCGCCAACAACTTCAACTTGGTGAAACTCCTCGACCCCCTCGGCAACGTCATCGCTACCGGATTGCGAAGCAACAGCAATAATTGCCGCCACGGCGATCAACGCAGCGATACCGCCAATTAGCCAAACTGATTTGTTTGCCGACGAGTCAGATTTTTTGGTTGCCATGGTTCCTCTGTTTCTTTTTATTTTTCGGTGGTGCGAATTGTAACGAGAACTATTGTTGTGAAGAAGGCGGTGAATGCCATGAAGGCAAGAGTCACGAAGCCAAAGTTTTCAAACCAAACGATTGAACATGGAAGTTTTGCGTCGCAAACTCCGGCATCGAGGTCTGGGAAGCGTTCAAGAAACCAGTGATATGTCGAAACGGCGCCACCAACTAAAGCAAGCACGACAGCGATGTGCTTTGTGAACCGAAACTTTTTGAAGTTTGCAACTATCAACCAAATCGCCAGTGGGTACATCGCTGTGCGTTGATACCAGCACAAGCGACATGGCACATAGTTGACAATTTCTGAAAAGTAAAGGCTGCCGAGCATCGCTGTTGTTGTAATCAAAGCAGCAAGTGGATATGCAATTTTCTGAACTTCGACCAAAAGATTTTTGACTTTAAAGATTCGCGCAAATAGAACCACGAGTCCAAAACCAAGCGTGCCAAGACTGAGCATTGCGAAGAACAGTTCAAACACTTCGTTATTCATTGTGTGCACTATGCTAATTGCTGTAATCGCAAAACCGAATGCGAGCGATGCAGACACGAAACCAAATGGAGTGACGAAAATGTCGAGTCTTAAAGAACAACTCAAGTCGGATTTGACCAGTGCGATGAAATCGCGTAATGAAGTTGAAACATCGACATTGCGCATGACATTGGCTGCAATCATGAATGCCGAAGTTGCCGGCGACCAGGCGATTGAACTGACGAATGACCAAGTTTTAGCGGTTGTCGGTGCTGAGGCAAAGAAACGAGCCGAATCTGCAGACATATATAAGGAAGCAGGTCGCCAAGATGCCGAAGCGGCCGAGCGAGCCGAACTGGCTGTACTTGAGCGGTATTTGCCGGCCCAAATGACTGATGCAGACCTTGAAAAGATCATTGAATCGGCAATTGCCGAGGCAGCGAGCCAGGGTCTAACTGGCCCAAAAGCGATGGGTGCAGTTGTTAAAGTCGTGCGCGGGCAGGCTGGTGCAAGTGCCGATGGCGCGAAAATAGCCAATATGGTTAAGTCAAAATTGGGATAAAGCGACTTTTGACACTCAGTTGGTGGGCAGGTAGCGTGGCAACAAGGCACAATGCCTGTTTCCGAAGGGGGAAATAAAAAATGAAGAAGTTATTCACAGGAGGTCGTCGCAAGGTTGCTGCTGTAATGGCAATTGCTCTTGTTGCATCTCTCAGCCAGGTAACAACAAGTGGTGCCTCTGGTGCCAGCACACCGAAGCGCGGCGGAAATATAACCGTTGGCGTCTTCGACTCGTTTCCAGGTTTTTGCATGGCAGACAACTTGGCTAACTCGGCATTGATGGGTGCTCGAACAATTTATGAAACTTGGGTTGAGCAGCGCGCCGACGGCAAGATCGTGCCTTATGTTTTGAAGTCTTTCGAGCACAGCGAAGACTACAAGACTTGGAATCTTGTAGTTCGTGACGGCATCAAGTTCCACGACGGCACACCAGTTGATGGCACTGCACTTCTTTTGAATTTGCAGGCATCGCGAGGCGCTTTGTATCTCAACGGATTGATCGGTAAGACTCCAAAGTCTCCGTCGTCAGGCACTGGCGCTGGTTTCTCGGCGAACATTGCTGACGTAATTCAGACTGGCGCAATGTCAGTAACCGTCAAGCTTTACAACGCAGAGGCCAACTACCCAGAATCGCTTTATGCATCGGGTCGTAACTTTGTTCGATCAATCGCTCAGATCACTGGGCCAAACTGCTCGACCGTGCCAATTGGTACAGGCGCGTTCAAATACGTTTCGCACAAGTTGACTGAACTCGTAGTTGCAAAGAACGAAAACTATTGGCGTAAAGACGCCAAGGGTGGCGCATTGCCATACCTTGACGGCATCACATTCACATTTATCCCTGATGCGCAACCACGCGTTAGCGGTGTGAAGAGTGGTTCGCTCGCAGCAACGATGTTCTCGTCGGCTTCAGAAGCCAAGCAAATTCTTGCGCTTCAAAAAGACAAGAAACTGACAACTATCAGTTCGCCGCTCGACTATTACCCAACAATTTGGTTGAACCACAAAGTTGCGCCTTTCAACAGCAAGAACGCACGTCTTGCGTTCTCGCATTCGCTTGATCGCGCAAAGTGGTTGAAGGTTCGTCAAAAGGGTTTGGGCACTGTTCCAGACTCAATCGTCGGACCGAACAACATCATGTACAACAAAAAGGGTTATGCGGGTTATGACCTGAAGAAGGCAAAAGAATATGTAGCCGCCTACGTAACAGAAACAGGCAAGGCGCCAGAATTCAGTCTTCCGTATGTCAGTGCTTCGGCCGACTCGACTGCAAACGCGCAGTTGTTGAAAGAAATGGCAGAAGCAGCAGGCTTCAAAGTCAACTTGTTGTCACAAACAACTGCTGAAGCGATCGTGAAGGCATTCCCAATGCAATATCAGATGTTGCCACTTCTATTGATGGAAGGAACAGGAACTGCGTTCATCGTTCCGTTCATCGTCAGTGACACATCTGGTGGCAACCCAACGCACTTCTTGCGTGGCGCAGCCAAACTGTCACCAGCATTGGCCGGCCTGCAGATTTTCTACAGCATCTTGAACATCTCATCATTCAAAGATGAAGTGAGCGAGAACTTGTTGTTCGCAGCACGCGCCGAGCCAAATCAGGCAAAGGCCAAGAAGTTGTACCAACAAGCAACTGAGCAGTTGCAAAAAGAAGCCCATGTAGCGAACATTTCGTTCTTGCAATACACACTGACTTATAACAAGCTCGGTGGTGTTGGTGAGTTGGGTCTTGTAGCGGGTGGACCTCGCCGCTTGGTAACTAACTTCGGTATCGACTGGACAGGTGTTTGGTCAACTAAGTAATTCGGAATTAATTCAAAAGGGCGGTAGCGCGCAAGCGCTACCGCCCTTTTTGTTTACTTGCCGACTTGATGAGTTCTCGTCTAGCCTGCTCTGAGCGATAACCAGAGACAGTTGAAAAATATCGAGGGGAACCGGTGTCGAAGATTAGTTTTTGGTTACAACGAGTTGCACAGTTGCTGATTGTTCTGCTTCTTGTAACCTTCGGTGTTTCGTTATTGCTTCGGTTAATTCCTGTGGATTTGGCGACGATTTTGTTGCCTGCTGCAAGTGAAGGCGAACGCGAAGTTTTGCGCACCGAACTTGGCTTTGATAAGGGGCCGATTGGCTATTACTTGCAATGGCTAGGCAATTTTGTGCAGGGCGACATGGGCAAGATTTATTTTTCGGGTGGCACTGAAGAAGTTTCAACGCATCTGGCAACCGCAATGCCGCGGTCACTTCTGTTGATGATTTATACCCAGGTATTGTCGCTGGTTATTGCGATACCGCTTGGTGTTCTCTCGGCATATCGTGCAGGACGTCGAGCTGACAAGTTGATTAGCAATTCGTTGTTCGCACTTTCGTCGGTGCCAAATTTTGCGATTGCGTTACTATTGATTATTTTTGCGGGCGTCAAGTTCGCGTGGCTTCCGACGCTTGGGTACGTGCCAATTGCCGAGGGTTACTGGGAACACCTCAAACATATGATCATGCCCGTAATTAGTTTAAGTATCGGACTTATCGCGACGTATACCCGTTTGTTGCGCGCCGACATGATTGCTGCACTGCGCGAAGACTATGTGACTATGGCGGCATCAAAGGGCTTGAGTGATCGTAGAATTTTGTGGCGTCACGTTTTTCGACCATCGAGCATGACACTTTTGACTTCGGCGGCATTGAGCATGGGTGGCCTGATTGGTGGTGCGATTGTTATTGAAAGTATTTTTGCAACTTATGGCATCGGTTTCGAAGTATTTGCGGCAATCGCGGGTCGGCAATATATTGCGTTGCAGTCAACAGTTGCTGTGATTGCTCTGTTCTACGTATTTTTCAATCTTGTTGTAGACGTGAGTTCGGGTTTTGTTGACCCTCGCACTCGAGATCGGAGAGTAAATGCGTAAGTTCACCAAACCGACTTGGTTTGCAATCGGCTGGCTTGGCCTGATGATGTTTTTTTCACTCTTCGGTTGGTTGCTGCCGTTCAAACCGTGGAACTATGTCTTTGAAGACGACCTTGAAGTGGGGTTGTTCTCGAGCGGCCATATTTTGGGGACTGACAGCAACGGCTATGACTTGCTGTCGTCGGCTGTGGCGGGTACACGGATGTCTATTTTTATTGCGATTGCCGCAGTTGGACTTGGCGGCCTTATCGGCAGCGTGCTCGGCATATCGGCGGCGTATTTGCGGGGCAAGATCGACACAGTGATGGTGACGATATTTAATGTCGGCCTTTCTGTGCCGAACTTGGTTTTGGCATTGGCACTGGTTTCGGTTTTGGCAACAAACGTCGACATCAATCAAGCAGTGCCTACTTGGCGCAGAGTAATGGTCTTGATCATTTCGTTGACGATTGTGCTGATTCCGATTTTGGGTCGAATTGCGCGAGGCGCAACGCTGTCGTGGTCTGGTCGCGAGTTC
>RFMT01000216.1 GCA_009927565.1 Acidimicrobiia bacterium | reverse complement strand
GAGTTTGAGTGAAGTTGACTTAGCGCAAATAGGGCCGACACCCCGAACGCTATTTGGATTGCGATGATGCGTCTAGGGAAATAGGTGACAATTTCGTATGGCAAGAGCGGAATTAGATAGAAAAACGGAAAGACCATTGCCAACCAGGTGACTCGGTCGCGACTTCGTGCTTTGATTGCAAGCACCAGAACGGAGAACCACATTAGGTGGAAAGTCAAGAATCCGATTTCGAGTGGCTCTAGCGGAAAATTAAATGTGAAGATCATGCGCAGTTTTGTGAATATAACTTCGCGAACTCGAGAGTCACTAAAAAAGTTGCGCAATTCGCTGAGACTAATTTCGTAATTGCCGCGTTGATTTGTGCCAGTAAAGAATGTGAACGAGTCACCGTAATAAAGGTTGTGAAACAGGCTCAGACTTGTAATCAAACCGAAGACAATGGTTAGGCGGGTTCGCAATACAAGATTGACGGGGCCGAGTTTTGACTTTAGAACGAGTTGAAGAAGCATAAAAATTAGGGCAGCGCCAAATACCTGCTCTGCTCTGAATTGCGAAGTTAATGCCGCCAAAACTGTAACTGCGTATGCAGTGCCAACCGAAAAATGGTTAGAGATAATTGCTGCAAAGCAAGACATGATCAAAATTGCGGCAATTAGCTCACTTGCTGGTGCACCGGCGAATGTTTGAAATATTTGCTCGCTCATCAAAAGAAGAATCGCTGTTGTAAACGCAACGAAGTTAATGATTGCCTTATTTCCCGAAACCAGTTTTGTGGCGTTTCTAGCCAAAAGAGTACCGGCAAGGATGATTGCGATGCCAGTAAGAATGGCAAGGAAGACATCGTTTTCACCAAAGATCAAGTGCTGAAGAAATATGAAATATCGATTTGCTGGTTGAAACCAGAACACAGCCTCTCCGCCTTGCAGCGAAGCAGTATTGAAAATAGTTTTGGCGTATCCCTGGTAGGCGAGCCAGTCGCTATCGCGGCCGCGGAAGATCTGGAAACCCCACCAGTCAGCAGATTCGAGGCCATTGAACTCGCGAATGAAATTAATCATTGGCGAAGTGATTGCGATGAGTGCACCTACGAGCAAGACGTATATGTCCATCGATTTTGCGCGCCAATGAACTATTGCAAGAGAAACGGCTACGGCTACCGCGAGAGCCGCGTGTCGATACCCCCACCAACCAAAAGTTGCAAATTCAACTATTTTTGAGACTGCAAATAGCGAAATTGCAAATGTCAAAAAATATGCTGCACGCTTTTTTGATTTGGTAATCGCGAAGCCGATCGCCACCAACATGCTGAAGCCAGTCAATGCGATGATCAACAAGTCAAAGAGAGTAAGAGAAAATTTGAACACCGAGTTGGGGTTGACTTGTGGAACAGCATTCAAGGGTCGTACCGAGTCTGAATCGAGCGAAAACCAGGCAGCATCAAACGAGGCGTCGCTGGTTTGATTGACCTGCACGGTTGAAATGTCAGTCAAGTCTTCTGGGTTGTGACTGAGTTTCGCTATTTGAATTTCACGACCACCGGCATAAATGGCTACCAGATCGAACTGTTCGTCCGTTTTTGTAGTGCCTTTGTTCTTGATCGAGAAATCAAAACCGGAAAACTCAAGGTTCTTATTGTTGAACAGGCCTGAGACATCTTCACGTTGAACCGATGGCGAGTCGGCAATTACTTCGCCGTTGCTGATGCGCACCTCGTATTTTTCTGGCGCAGTTTTTGAAGTCTTGTCAATCGACCAGCCACGCAAATTGAGCGTGCTATTTTTTAGAGCCCAGTCCATTGACACGGGTCTGCCAACAAAAAGTTGTGCCCACGGTCCTGCAATTGGAGGTTGAGAATCTGGGATTGCCGAAGATTCTAAATCGGCAAATTTGAAATCTAAATTGAATTTGCTTCGGCCCTGAGAGACAGGTACAAGCAGAATCGACGGTTGTTTGTATGACGTTGCAGCCAAACTTTTATCGCCAATTGTCACTTTAACTTCGCCGACGAACTGAACGGGGACAAATGCGTCACGCTTGATGTTTAAATAAGATCCAAATTTCGCTGTAAATGGAAGACGATCTAGCCAGAGAACCGAAAATCTCGGAAAGTCATTTGCGAACGGCAGTTTCCAAGTTGTGTGTGACGCTCCACCGTTGATCCAGTTTCCAGTTGGGCCAAAATTGATTTCTCTCTCCATTCGCGTTATCTGGTTTTGGCCGTTGACGTTGTCTTTATTTATGAATGGTGTTTCAAAACTTGGTTCGCATAAAACAGAGTCGGCAGGTGGGTTGTAGATGCTGCGATAGCAAGATTCAAAGCCATCGCCGAGTGGAGCGATTACAAAACTCAGTAATTTCAACAGGATCAAAAGTGTCAGGGCAGTGTTGACCCAGGGCATAAACGATTTATCTAGCGTCGAAAGTTGCGACTTGATTTTCGCTCTGAAACTACTGCTTGATAGAACTAAAACTGAAGCCGCAAGTACAGTAACTTCAGTTTTCGAACTAAATGGCAAACCGTCAAATCGTAGAAACCCAGATCCAGGTACTGCTAACAGCGTGAACCACAGAATCCAAGTTCGCCGAGTTTTGAACACTGCATGAAATACT
>RFMT01000326.1 GCA_009927565.1 Acidimicrobiia bacterium | reverse complement strand
CTCGATCGTTGATCTTGGCATGGTGCGTGATGTTCAGATTCAGTCGTCTGGCGATGTTTCGTTGACTGTCGTCTTGACGATTGCAGGTTGTCCGTTACGAAATGAGATTCAAACACGGGTTAACACTGCGCTAAGGGCACTTGACGGCATAAAAAATGTAGCGCTCAATTTTGGTGTGATGAATGACGAAGAGCGCGCCAAAGTGCGCGAACTCGTGCACGGCAATCCTGCGGCGACAGCGGGCAGCAGCCCGGCGCAAGGTCACTCTGAAGGAAGAAAAATTTCATTTGCTCAACCCGGTTCAAAAACGCGACCAATTTTGATTTCTTCAGGAAAGGGAGGCGTGGGCAAAAGTAGCGTCACGACGAATCTTGCAGTTGCTTTGGCTGCTGCGGGTTATAAAGTTGGCGTAGTCGATGCCGACATTTATGGTTATTCGATTCCTCGAATGTTGGGCACTGATCGCGATCCGGTTGCGATTGACAATATGTTGTTGCCACCTGAAGCATGGGGTGTGCGCTGCATTTCGATCGGTTATTTTGTGCCCGAGGGTCAGGCAGTTGTCTGGCGTGGCCCGATGTTGCACAAGGCCCTTGAACAATTCTTGACCGATGTCTATTGGGATGAACCAGATTTCTTGTTAATCGACATGCCGCCAGGCACCGGTGATATCGCATTGAGTTTGAGTCAATATTTGCCGCGTGCTGAAGTACTTGTTGTCACGACTCCCCAAGTAGCGGCGCAGAAAGTTGCTCGTTTATCGGCGGCGATGGCAGCGAAAGTGAATCTTCCTGTTCGTGGCATCATCGAAAATATGTCGTGGTTCATTGGCGAAGACAAACAGCGCTACGAATTGTTTGGCAGTGGTGGTGGGCAGTTGCTCGCTGATGAATTGAAAGTTCCGTTGTTGGCACAGATTCCTCTTGTTGAGATGTTGCGTGAAGGTGGCGATAGCGGCAAGCCAATTGCTGCAGTCGCCCCTGAGTCTGAGGTGGGCTTGATTTTTGCGCAACTCGCAAAGCGAATTGCCGAAGACATGAAACCAAAGAAAGTTTTCAGCGCGGCGCTTAAAGTTAACTAGCGCACAGCGCCTAGTGTGTTAGATAGTCAATTGTTAGTTGCATACCCAACAAAAGAAAGAAGCAAATAGTGGATATTCGAATCGGCGTTTCGCACGCAACGCGAGAAATTTCTCTTGAAATGCCAGATGACGACAAGTCAATCAGCAAGACCAAGTCGGACGTTGAGGCGGCACTCGCTGGAGAGTCTGCAATTCTCTGGCTTACAGATAAGCGTGGCAAAGAGACTGCTATTCCTTCGGCGAAAATTGCTTTCGTTGAGTTTGGTGCACCAAATGGTGACCGCAAGATGGGCTTTGGCAGTTAGTTAGTTGATTTCTTATGCCAACACTCGTTGAGATTGCACATGAACGTAGCAATCTTGACGAGGCGTCGCTAGAACATTTAAATTCTCTGCTCTCTGAGTGGGGCATGTTGGCTGACTTCTGTTTTGCCGACATGTTGCTCTATCTGCCTACACGTGACTCGCAGTTCATCGTCGCAGCCCAAGTACGTGCCGCAACTGGTCAGACGCTTTATGACACTGACCTCGTTGGCGTTGTGGCCGACACTAACGAGCGTGTGATGATTGACGATGCATACAAGTCAGCAAAGTTGATAACTGGCGAGATCAAAGTAGAAATGATCGCTGAGCCGATCAATTTGATGGCGATTCCAGTCAGATTCGGTGATCGAATTATCGCCGTTTTGACCCGCGAATGGTCGCAACGCACGGGCCGAAAGCCCGGCCAACTTGAGCGGACATACCTGGCGATCTTTGAAGTTTTTGCGAAGATGATTTCAACCGGGTTGTTTCCGTTCGATGGCCGTGGCGCAGATGCGACCGTGGCGCCGCGAGTGGGCGATGGTGTTGTTGTGCTCGATGCCGACACGCGGGTGCGTTATGCATCCCCGAATGCGGTGTCGGCAATGCATCGTGTCGGAATTAGTGCCAATGCAGTTGGGCAAACATTGGCAGAACTTGGCATCGCTGAGACTGCTGCGCGTCACGCGTTCGAGAGGCTTGAACCAGTTGTCGAAGAATTTGAACAGACAACAGATGTAACACTGCTGACGCGAACTATTCCGACGCTCAAGCGAACAGGCCGACAGGTTTCAGTCACTGGTGGTGTTGTGTTACTACGCGATGTCTCAGAACTTCGCCGTCGTGATCGATTGCTTTTGACAAAAGATGCAACAATTCGTGAGATTCATCATCGAGTTAAAAATAATCTGCAGACAATTTCGTCATTATTGAGATTGCAAGTCCGTCGACTCAAGAGCGAAGAGGCAATCTCTGCAATTACAGAGTCGGTGCGTCGCATTCGAACGATTGCCCTCGTGCATGAAACGCTTTCGCGTGAGGCCGGCGAAGATATTGCGTTCATTGAGATCGTGCGTCCACTTTTGCGATTGGTCGAAGAGGGTTTGCAGTCGGCTGATCGGCCCGTGAAATTTAGTGTTATCGGCGACGGTGGTCGACTGCCAGCGACGATTGCGACACCACTTTCTGTCGTGATCCTTGAGTTGTTGCAGAATGCGGTTGATCACGGGTTTCCAGAAGGCAGCAAAGGCGGTTCGGTGCTTGTGACACTCGGGCAATCTGATGACGGTCAGTTGAGCGTGCGCGTTATTGACAACGGGCAAGGTTTGAAGTCTGACTTCGAAATGGCAAAAGTAACTGGGCTTGGGCTGTCTATCGTGCGCACTTTGGTGACGACCGAGCTGGCGGGCACAATTCAGATGCGAGCCGCAACAGTTGCAGACTCAACCAAAGAGCTGAAGATTGAGCGTGCTGGTGACGGAACGGTAGTCGACCTAAAGATACCGATTGTCGGTGAAAAGTAAATTTGGCGGAGAACCTGGCTTAGGCCATTAATCGAGCGTTGCGACGTTCGATTGCTCGACGACGACGAATATCTCGACGCTCGTCTTCTGATTTGCCACCCCAGATACCCCAGTCTTGGTTTGTCTCGAGAGCAAAGTCGAGGCACTTGGCACGCACAGTGCACTCGTCACAAACTGTTTTTGCTTCTGAAATTTGAATCAGTGCTTGACCAGTTGTGCCAATTGGGAAGAACAATTCGGGATCAGTGTCTTTGCAAGAAGCATTTCGCCTCCACGAATAGTCTGCAGAACCGAGAGCCAGGCTTGTCGCGAGAAAAGACATTGG
>RFMT01000217.1 GCA_009927565.1 Acidimicrobiia bacterium | reverse complement strand
CTAAATCGCTCGAGCGAGTTATGAGCCGTTGTGGCGAACGAGTTCAAATTCGGTGTAAGCCGAAACACCCATCTCACTATCGAGACCAGCAATTTCGTCAGCAGCACTTGATCGAATGCCGCCCTTCGTCAAGCGATTCTGTAATCTAAAGAAACCATACGACAAACCAAAGTTGACAACAAGAATCGTCACAACACCAAGTGCCTGCGCGCCGAATTGACCCCAGTTTCCATCGATGATGCCAGAAACTCCAGACGACTCAGAGCCATTCCAACCTGCGCCATACGATCCGTTGGCAAACACCCCGACAGAGAGCAAGCCGAACATTCCGCAAACCCCGTGCACACTGATTGCACCACACGGATCATCTACGCGCAAACGTTCTTCGACGAAATAGGTTGATTCGATCACCAAAACTGCAGCAAGGGAACCGATAATTGCAGCCGCCCAAGGCGCAACGAAAGCACACGGCGCTGTGATCGCCACGAGCCCAGCGAGCATGCCATTGGCCATCATCGCGGGATTCGGTTTTCCTGACCGTTTTGTGATCCACAACATTGCAGCAACTGCACCGAACGCACCCGCTATCGCAGTGTTGGTCGCAACTGTTGCGAACTGCACATCGGTTGCCGAAAGTGTCGAGGCTGCATTGAAACCAAACCAGCCGAACAACAAAATAAATGTGCCGAGCATCGCCATTGGCAAATGGTGACCCGGCATCGGCAGCGACTTACCATCGCTCGAATATTTACCGATTCGTGGCCCGAGAACCATCGCTCCAGCAAGTGCCGCAACGCCTCCGGTCATATGCACGACACCCGAGCCAGCGAAGTCGACGTAGCCAGCGCCGAGCGACATCGTCGCCCAAGTTTTTGACAACCAACCACCGCCCCACGTCCACGCCGCAATCAACGGATAATAAATTGCGCCGCAAAAAAGTCCCCACTGAACGAAACTGTTCCACCGCCAGCGTTCAGCCATCGAACCAGTCGGAATCGTCGCCGTCGTATCCATAAACGCAGTCATATATAAAAAGAAACCGAGAAGTGCCGGCGTGATGTTTGGTCCGGTCAAGGCCCAACCACCACCCCACGCAAAAACCCAATTGCCTGAACCAATTAGCGCTTCACCGACCGGATTATCAAGACCCATCGCCCCATAACTAAAGCCGCCGAATGCGAGCGGAAACCCAACAAAGAAGAATGCAACAAAACCCAAACCAAAAACCGCGAAGTTCGTGCTGACCACGTGGGCTGCGTGTTTCGCGCGGCAAAATCCGGTTTCGACCAACGCAAAACCCGCCTGCATGAAAATGACCAATGCGGCACCAATCACCACCCAAAGCAGCGAAATTTGTGTGCCAAGAACTGTTACATCTGAATTCATAACTCCCCGTTTCTCAAAATTGAATGAATTAACAAACCACGCCCAAAAGGCGCGTGCACGACGCTGTGACTGGACGAAAAGATAGACCAGCAATGTTTCGTGATTGTCTGAGAATTGTTACGGGAGTGTGGCTTTTTTAAATCTGATTGACTTTTTGTATACCCCCACGAATTAGGATGGAAAAATGACAACTTCAGCTACCCGCTCAAAGGCCTATCTCGACGACCGCGCCCATGTTTTTCACTCGTGGTCAGCGCAAGGCACCCTCGACCCGATCGATCTTGTTAGTGGCGAGGGCTCATATTTCTGGGACTCAAACGGCAAAAAGTACCTCGACTTTTCGAGCCAATTAGTCAACCTAAACATCGGTCATCAACACCCGAAATTGATTGCCGCGATTCAAGAACAGGCCGCAAAACTTTGCACCGTCGCGCCGCAGTTTGCTAACGAAGCACGCAGTGAGGCTGCGCGATTGATCACAGAACTTGCCCCAGGCGATTTAAACATGGTGTTCTTCACCAACGGTGGCGCTGAGGCCGCCGAATACGCGTCGCGAATGGCAAAACTTCATACTGGCCGCCACAAGATTCTCACTGCGTACCGTTCGTACCACGGCTCAACAGCGGGCGCGATTGCCCTCACTGGTG
Organism: Acidimicrobiia bacterium; assembly: GCA_009927565.1. Taxonomy (GTDB): domain Bacteria; phylum Actinomycetota; class Acidimicrobiia; order Acidimicrobiales; family Ilumatobacteraceae; genus BACL27. Next base: position 2,570 of record RFMT01000217.1, on the reverse strand, counting down.
ACCCACGCCGATGGCAGAACGAAACTGGTGCCTCGGGTGCCGTCAAGTTCTGGGGTCCTTATCCATATCGTTCGGCGTTTCATTCGACAAGCGACGCACAAGAGTGTCAGCGTGCTCTCGAGCATCTCGAAAATGTGTTGATGGTTGAAGGCCCACACACTGTGGCGATGATCGCACTTGAAACAGTTGTAGGTACGAACGGCATTTTGGTTCCACCAGACGGCTATCTGCAGGGTGTTCGAGATTTGTGCAACAAACACGGCATCGTCATGATGTGCGACGAAGTTATGGCAGGGTTTGGTCGTTGTGGTGAATGGTTCGCCGTCAACCATTGGAATGTCACTCCAGACCTCATTTGCTTCGCCAAAGGTGTCAACTCTGGTTATGTGCCACTCGGTGGTGTCGTAATCAGTCAGAAAATTGCCGACACTTTTAAAGATCGTATGTTTCCTGGCGGTCTTACATATAGCGGTCACCCGCTTGCATGTGGTGCCGCGGTTGCATCAATCAACATTTTCAAAGAAGAGAAAATTGTCGAACATGCTCGAATGCTCGGCAAAGACGTAATTGGTCCAGCACTCGAAAAACTCAAAGCCAAGCACCCAAGCGTTGGTGATGTGCGTGGTCTCGGTGTCTTCTGGGCGATTGAACTCGTCAAAAACCGCGACACACGCAAACCCTACGTGCCTTACAACGCAGCCGGAGCCGACGCCAAACCAATGCTCGAACTCGCTGCAGCCTGCAAAGAGCGTGGTCTATGGCCGTTTACCCACTTCAACCGTATGCACGTCGTTCCGCCGTGCAACACACCAGTTGAAGACGTCAAAGCCGGTCTTGCGATTATCGACGAAGTTCTCGACATCGCCGACAAAAACTACGAAAAATAATCTCGCAGTTCACGCGAGAAAAATCGACAATGTCTAAGCGCATCACCGTGCCGTCTGATCGGCCACTAAACGTGCCAAGTGCGCTGAGACTCGACCCCGCTAACAAAAATTACGCAAAGATAATCGCGGCTCACGACGAAGCACTCGCAAAAAATCTTGATGGATACATCGATCCGATCAATTCGCTTTTCGTACTTACTGCCGCTTCCCTCACAGCACGCGGGTTTTGTTGCGAGAACAACTGTCGCCACTGCCCCTACTGCGAATAACCACTAAAATCACATTACTGTGAGAGTTGTCTTAGTCGGCATCGTCCTGAGTGGACAGACATTCCTCACCCTAGTTTTTGCTGCTTTTGCAACGCTTTTTGTTGGCCTTGAGGCAATATTGCGGTTGTCTGAAAGATTGAATCTAACCGAAACTTCTAATCAGAAGTTAAAAAATTCTCAAACCTCATCCGACGAGAGCGAAGAACTCAATTCTGCGATACAAAAATTATCTGAAATGCACGGTCACTTAAATGGACTTCATTTAAAATCTGTAAACTTCAAGTCACCCAAGTTCAATATCGTCGATGGCTGGAGATTAACAACCGACCAACCATCAAAAGCTGCGTCAAATCTTTACCTTTTCGGTGGCTCAACAGTTCAATGCATTGAAGTTGCAGACCGAGACACGATCTGTTCAAATCTGCAGAGACTTCTGAACTCGTCTTCTGAGTCAATTTGTGTCAATAATCGTGGGGTTTCGGGTATGACAATTAGAGCGAACCAAACTGAGTTTGCGAAACTAAGTCTTAAGACCGGTGACATCGTAATCGTCTACTTTGGGGCCAACGACTCAAAACTTGATGTCTATCTTCAAGAGGCAAAAATTCCATTTTGCTTCATTCCTGGATATACGAAACTTCTTGGGTTTCTTCGAATCCAACTCAGACTTAGAGTTGCCGAATGGATTTGGTTAGAGACCGTAAAGCCAGCAAATCGAACATTGAAAAATGCCGAAGCCAATGCACAAGATGTTGAAGTGGCACTTAACGAAATGCATCAAATGTCATTGAAAGCCGAAGCTATATTTTTTGCTTTGTTGCAACCAAATGTCTTTACAAAAAGGTCTTACTCAAAACGTGACCTAGAAATTCATAACAGGTCAAAAATAAACCCAAGAATTGTCAAGATTCAGTACAACGAGTACATAAAGAAACTAAGTAGATACCCTTGGTTTCGTCCGATAACTGACGCCCTGGATAGTCACCCTGGAACCCCCTATCTTGATTGGTGCCACCTTGACTCCTCGGGTAATAATCTTGTCGCACAGTCAGTTTTTAGTCTCATCAAAAAGGAGAAGTCTAAGTGAAGCGTTTAATAATGAACTTCGTTAATTGGGTTTCCAAAAGATTTCGCAAGAAGAAGAGCGAAGACGACAAGGACAATCCTTACAACTACCCGCTTTTTTAAAGTTTGGGCAAACAAAAAGGCGGGCCGCCGAAGCGACCCGCCCGTTTGTACTTCTTAATTAATTACTGAACTTAGTTGCCACCTTCGGCGAGTTCAACTGTGATTGGCATGTATGCCGAACCTGTTGTGTCTACGCCCATCGCATCAAGCATCGCAAGCGCTGCCGTCACAATGTCGTTGGTGTAAGCACCGGCATCTGGTGCCTTTGTCAACACGGTTCCGCCTT
>RFMT01000097.1 GCA_009927565.1 Acidimicrobiia bacterium | reverse complement strand
GCATGATTACGGCAATACGAAGATTCGGGCTTATGTTGAGGGCGTATTGACTGATAGTTTGGAGAGCAAATAGCAAGAAATTAAGGGGAGAAATCATGGCTCGCACAGTGCGCGCGGCGTTATTGCAGACAGACTGGACCGGCGACAAAGGGTCGATGATCGACAAACACGAGGCTCAGGCCCGTGAAGCCGCAAAGCAAGGCGCACAAGTGATGTGCTTTCAAGAATTGTTTTACGGCCCGTATTTCTGCCAAGTGCAAGAGCCAGAGTATTACTCGTATACCGAGCCGATTCCTGATGGACCAACAACCAAGAGGTTTCAGGCGCTCGCAAAAGAACTCGGCATGGTGCTTGTGTTGCCGATGTATGAAATCGTGCAACCAGGTTTGTACTACAACACTGCTGCAGTGATCGATGCCGACGGAAAGTATCTTGGCAAATACCGCAAGCAACACATTCCGCAGGTGAAAGGTTTTTGGGAGAAGTACTACTTCACACCAGGCACCGGCGGCTACCCGGTTTTCGACACTGCAGTCGGCAAAGTCGGTGTTTACATTTGCTACGACCGACACTTTCCTGAAGGATGGCGTGCCCTCGGGTTGAACGGCGCTGAAATTGTGTTTAATCCCTCGGCAACAAGTCGCGGATTGAGCGAATACATCTGGAAGATCGAACAGCCAGCAGCAGCGGTTGCCAACATGTATTACGTCGGCGCGATCAACAGAGTGGGTATAGAACCACTTGGCGACGACGACTTTTACGGTCAAAGTTATTTCGTTGACCCAGAGGGCAAGTTCGTCGGCAATCAAGGCGACCCACACAAGCCAGAACTGATCGTTCGCGATCTTGACATGGACAAAATCAAGATGGTTCGCGATCGCTGGGCGTTTTATCGCGACCGTCGTCCGGACGCATACGACGAATTGGTAGAGCGCTAAAAATTTTTAACGAATCTAAGAACAGGGAGGAAAAATGACACGCACACTTATTAAAAACGGAACCGTCGTCAGCCCGACTGGTCAACATGAAGTTGATGTTTTGATCGAAGGTGAAAAGATTCTTGCACTGCTCGAGCGTGGCAAATCAGACTCGTTAAACATCGCGGCCGACAAAGTTGTCGACGCGACCGGTAAATATGTAGTGCCTGGCGGTATCGACGTGCACACGCACATGGAGTTGCCGTTTGGTGGCACTGCAGCGGTTGATACGTTTGAAACCGGCACAATTGCCGCCGCATGGGGCGGCGTAACCACGATCGTCGATATGGCGTTGCAGCGATATGGCGAAAATGTTCACGAGGGCCTTGCCGAGTGGCATCGCAAAGCAGGCGGCAACTGCGCAGTTGACTATGCATTTCACCAAATCATTGGCGGCGTAGACGAACAGTCATTGAAAGATATGACTTACTTGGTTGAGCACGAAGGTGTCACCAGTTTCAAGTTGTTCATGGC
>RFMT01000220.1 GCA_009927565.1 Acidimicrobiia bacterium | reverse complement strand
TTATCCGGGCGTTTTTTATAGCGATGACGGCCAGATCTTGCGCGCGATGCAAACTGCAAGCGAAAACGGCGCAACGATAATGATGCACGCAGAAAACGGCATCGCGATAGATGTTCTTGTTCAACAGCACATTGCACGTGGCGAGACAGATCCGAAGTATCACTCGTATTCACGACCGAGTTTGTTTGAAGGCGAAGCCACGAATCGCGCGATCGTGCTATCAAAAGTTGCCGGCAATGTGCCTTTATACATAGTCCACATGTCAGCATCTGAAGCGCTGAATGCACTGGCTGAGGCACGTCACGAGGGTTTGAACGTATTCGGTGAAACCTGTCCGCAATATTTATATATGACACTCGAAGATCACTTGGCGCGTCCGGGTTTTGAGGGCGCAAAGTTTGTTTGCTCGCCACCGATTCGTAGCAAGCACGACAAACACGATCATCACGGCGATTTATGGAAGGGCTTGCGCATGAATGAACTTGCCGTGGTTTCGACCGACCATTGCCCGTTCTGTTACAAAGACCAAAAAGAACTTGGTCTCGGCAATTTCTCGAAAATTCCGAACGGTATGGGTGGTGTTGAACACCGCATGGAACTTATTTATCAGGGTGTTGTGCTCGGCGAGTTGACGCTTGAACGATGGGTTGAAACCTGCTGCACGACGCCTGCTCGCATGTTCGGAATGTATCCACAGAAAGGCATCATTGCGCCGGGCTCAGATGCCGACATTTTGGTGTGGGATCCGAACAAAAAAACAAAGATTGGTATCAACGACAAGCACCACATGAACATGGACCACTCGTCATGGGAAGGAACAGTTGTGGATGGAAAAGTTGATACCGTTCTCTCGCGCGGAATGATCGTGATCGAGAACGATAAATATCTCGGACGAAAGGGCCATGGCAAATTTATAAAGCGCGGCCTTTGTCAGTATTTGAATTAAGAACAAAAACAACAAACAGGAGAAATAGATAATCATGAATCGCATCAGCCATTGGGTAAATAACAAAGTTGTTGCTGGTACGTCTGGCAAGACTGGCAAAGTTTTTAATCCTGCAACTGGCAAACAAGAGTCAGAAGTTGAATTAGCAAACATTGCCGACGTTGATGCAGTAGTAGCCGCAGCGAAGACTGCGTTTCCGGCGTGGCGAGCAACAAACCTGTCTCGCCGAGCAGAAATCATGTTTCGAATGCGCGAGTTGGTTGACGCAAACCGCAAAGAAATTGCGTCACTACTAACCCAAGAACACGGAAAAGTGCCTAGTGATGCACTCGGCGAAGTTGCTCGCGGCCTCGAAAACATTGAGTTTGCCTGTGGTGTGCCGGCATTGCTCAAGGGTGGTTATTCAGAACAAGCATCGACCGGTGTTGATGTTTACTCGATTCGCCAACCGCTTGGCGTTGTTGCGGGCATTACGCCGTTTAATTTTCCGGCGATGGTGCCAATGTGGATGTTCGCCAACGCAATTATGTGTGGCAATACTTTCGTACTTAAGCCAAGTGAAAAAGACCCGTCGGCGTCGATGTTTGTCGCCGACTTGCTGCGTCAAGCAGGTTTGCCAGACGGTGTTTACAACGTATTGCACGGCGACAAAGTTGCAGTAGATCGTTTGCTCGAGCACCCAGATGTAGCTGCACTTAGTTTCGTTGGCTCAACACCGATTGCGAAATATGTTTATGAGACCGGCACGAAAAACGGCAAGCGTGTTCAAGCACTCGGTGGAGCAAAGAACCACATGTTGGTCTTGCCAGACGCAGATCTTGAGATGGCCGCAGACGCTGCGGTCAGCGCTGCATATGGTTCGGCAGGCGAGCGTTGCATGGCTGTTTCGGTCGTGCTTGCGGTCGAAACTGTTGCCGATGCGTTGGTTGAGAAAATTAAATCACGCGTGCCGAACATTAAAGTTGGCGCGGGTTCTGACCCTGCGAGTGAGATGGGTCCATTGATCAGCCGCGAGCATCGCGACAAGGTCGCAAGTTATGTAACGAATGCAGCAAAAGAAGGTGCGAAAGTTGTGCTTGACGGCACTGACAAAGCGAAAGACGAAGGTTTCTTCTTGAACCCGAGTTTGATCGACCACGTCAAACCGGGCATGAAGTGTTACGACGAAGAAATTTTCGGCCCAGTATTGACCGTGATGCGTGTCAAGAGTTATGGCGAAGGTTTGAAAGCGATCAACGACAATCAATTTGGTAATGGTACGGCGATCTTCACTCGCGATGGCGGTGTGGCACGTCAGTTTCAATACGAAGTAAATGTCGGCATGGTCGGCGTCAACGTGCCGATTCCGGTGCCGGTTTCTTACTATTCGTTTGGTGGTTGGAAGGCAAGTTTGTTTGGCGACCAACACATGTACGGACCAGAGGGCATCAACTTCTTCACGCGTGGCAAGGTAGTGACTTCACGTTGGCCAGACCCGCGCACGTCGCAAGTCGATCTCGGCTTTCCGCAGAACAGGTAACAAATGGATATCGGCGTTGTATTGCAGACGACCCCGCCTGCGCGTCAGGTGATCGATCTTGCACGCAAGGCAGATAGCCATGGTTTTTCTCATGTCTGGACATTCGATAGTCACATTTTGTGGGAAGAACCATTCGTTATATATAGCCAGATTCTTGCTGAGACTAAAAACGTAATTGTTGGGCCGATGGTGACGAACCCGGCTACTCGCGACTGGACTGTAACCGCAAGTTTGTTTGCCACTCTCAATGAGATGTACGGCAACCGCACAATTTGCGGTATCGGGCGTGGCGACTCGGCGGTGCGAGTAACCAACGGCAAGCCAACGACTTTGGCGACACTGCGTGAAAGCATT
>RFMT01000098.1 GCA_009927565.1 Acidimicrobiia bacterium | reverse complement strand
ACTGACAATCGGCATCCACTCGTCTAAAAGATCGACTAACGAGCGGATGATTCGCGTTTTTGCTTGACCTCGCTCACCGAGAAACACAATGTCATGGCCCGCCAACAACGCGTTCTCAAGTTGTGGCATGACGGTCTCTTCATAACCCAAAACGCCGGCAAATAGTTGCTGAGCAGTTGAGATGCGCGCGACCGTATTTTTACGGATCTCTTCTTTGACGCTTTGCGACTTCCATCCCGACTGCTTCAGTTCTGCCAAAGTTTTTGCGAGGTTCGCCGGGGCTTTTGCATCGATCATGAGACCGAGATTAGTTGTGTCGACTGAAATTCAACTATTTGGAACTTTTACCCGTTGCTACCTTTGTTTGCGGGGTCGACTTCTTAGGTGCGACTGTTTTAGGTTGTGTTGGCTTTTTTGGCGCGATTGCCGAATCGTTCTTCAAACCAGGGTCACCCACCGCACCAGAATTTGATTTTGTGACAACAGTAGATTTTTCAGAAATTGAAATTTTTCCGTTTTTTTCGACGATGACTACTTGATATGAATTCTCGCCCGCCGGATTGCCAGCGACTTTCAATGCCGATGCAGCCGACGACGGCACGCTGCTGACCAAAATGCCATTGCGATAGACATTTACTGTTGCACCAGGCTTAGCTGCGACTCTGAACGTAACTGCATTGCCGACGACGCGCGTTGGTGCAGATATACGAGGTGCGTTTTCAGCGATCGGAGGCAACGGTTGACCAAGGCTTGGTTGACGAGCAGAATTGTTATTCGAACCACCAAAACTATTCGACGGCAAAGTCGCTGGTGGCACTTGATTGACCGGCATCGCCGGCGGAACTGTGCTTGGTGGCACATTTGGTAGTGGCACAGTAGTTGGCGGAACAGTTGTGGTTGGTGAAGAGCCACCTCCACCGCCACCACCACCACCGCCGCCACCGCCACCGCCACCGCCACCGCCGCTACTTCCGCCGCCGCCGCTACTTCCGCCACCGCCACCACCACCGGCTGGCGAGGTGACTGACGGTGAAGTTATTGCCTGCGCCGGAGGTGTAGAACTAAGAAGCGAATATACAAGTTTGTTTGGCGACCCAACTGGGTCGGCAATCACGTCAGACGTCGCCGTCGACGTGATCCAGGTCGTGACCCGACTAACAGAAAGTGATGAATCAGCACTCAAAGCCAACGCAGCAACACCAGCAACATGAGGTGAAGCCATCGATGTTCCAGAAATTGTGTTTGTTGCAGTAGACGATGTGTACCACGCCGAGGTGATGTTCGAACCCGGAGCGAAAACATCTACACACGAGCCGTAATTTGAGTAGCTCGCTCGCGTGTCAGTTGAAGTTGTTGCACCAACTGTTATCGCTAACTCTTCGGCGGCTGGTGAATAATTGCAGGCGTTTGCATTTGAGTTTCCGGCTGCAACCACAAACACGATGCCGTCAGCGACACCACGAGCAACAGCGAGATCAAGTGCTGCCGAGCGTGAGCCTCCCAAGCTCATGTTTGCAACCGCCGGAACACCAGATTCGTGATGCGCGATGGCCCAGTCGATGCCTGCAATTACGCCGGAAGTCGAACCCGAACCAGCACAGTCAAGAACTCTCACGGGCACAACAATCACCGAAGGCGCAATACCGTAATTTGAGCCACCTATTGTGCCAGCAACATGGGTGCCGTGGCCATGGCAGTCCTGTGTACCACGACCATCAGCGACTGCACTGAAACCTGTGGCGACACGACTGCCAAATTCACTATGACTTGACAAAACACCGGTGTCGATTACGTATGCACTGACACCTGCACCTGAGAAATTACGAATATAGCGAGAGTTGAGTGGCAGACTGCGTTGGTCAATGCGGTCGAGACCCCAAGATAACGCTTCAACACCAGCGTCACTATCTGCTGACGGCACGATCGCCTCAGACGCACTAGACGGCACTGAAGTGCCGATTGCGTTTGTTGCCGTGACCGTAAAGGTGTAACTGACACCATTTGTCAAACCACGAACGATGCAAGAAAGAGCGCCTGAAGTCGAACACGACTTACTGCCTGGTGTAGATGTGGCTACATATTCGGTTATTGCTGAATAGCCATCGCTCAGAGGTGGCAACCAATTAATAGTTGCAGTCGCATTGCCTGCGCCTACGCGAACATTTCGCGGCGCATCTGGCACTTGCGGTGTCGGTGCTGGGGTAAATGTCCAGTTGAAACGAGTCGTACCTTTCTTGCCGCTGTACCCATCGATCGCAACAAAATAAGTTGTGCCTGCACTCACTGTTATCGAGATGCGACTCCATAGACCGGTTTCACCTGTTGCATCGTCGTTGACTGCAATCGTCGTCAAAGCATTAACACTTGCGCCCGTATACGCACCGAGAATTGTGTCAAAGTCACTGCCACTGGTAGTCAATACAAGAGTGCCGCTTTCGGTTGCGACCCACTTGTACCAAATCGAAGCTGAAGGCGCATATCCGCCGTGATTTGGTTCACCAGTTTCGCGAGTCGCGGTCAGTGTCGAACTACTTAAGTTGCCTGTCGCATCTGTTACCGCAATTGCACCTGAAAACGGGTCGTTTGCCAATGCAGCGATCGTCGTAATCGGCGAACTCTGTGTCGACCATGCGCCAGTGCCAACTTCGTTCGTGGCTGCGACTCTGAAAATGTGACTCACGCCGGCTGTAAGCGAGCGAATAACTGAAAAAGTTGCTGAGCTAACGCCATCAGAGAGCGTTGTCCAAGACACACCAGAGTCAACCGAGTATTGAATTGTGTAGTCGCTAATCGGTGCGCCACCATCTGTTGTGGGTTCATCCCAATCGAGATCAACTTGTCCAGTGCGTGCAGTTGCTACGACAGTTCTCGGTGAACCTGGCACAACAGGCGTCCAAGGTGTATAGGCCTCTGATGGTTCAGAGGGCTCACCCGTACCAATTGCATTTTTTGCCCGCACTCTAAAGATGTGAGGCACACCATCTTCAAGCGGGCTTACAGTTCGCGCGACATTGGCACAAACACAACCGACAACACCGGTGTTGCCATCCCACGTTGTCCATGTAGAGCCGTTATCTTTTGAATATTCGATGATGTAGTTGGTGAGTTCTGAGCCACCATTAAATGTTGGAGCACCCCACTGAATTGCGACTCTGCGTGGTCCAATTGAAACATCATTCACGCAACACGGAGCCGAAGGAATGCCTGGCGCGACAGCCGATGTCGCTGTTGATGCAGCGCCAGTGCCTGAAATATTGATCGCGCTGACCCTAAAAATATATGAAGTCGCATTTACTAGACCAGTGACGGTAGTTGATCGAATTGTGCTGGTTGGGTCAGCAAACGTCGACCATGCCAGACCCGAATTTGAGGAATATTCAATTAGATAGTCGCTAACTGAACTACCACCGTCCGATACCGGTGCTGTCCAACTTAAAGAAATCTTATTTAACTCGATGTTCGTCACCCTTAAGTCAATTGGCGCGCTCGGTACGACTATTGCCCACGGCGCACCTGAAGCAACGCCAGAAGGCTGACCTGTGCCGATGCTATTGACAGCTTTGATTCTGAAAAAATAACTTGTGCCGTTAGTTAAGCCTGTCACCGTTGCGGTCGTCGAAGTTGAGATGCCGTCATCGAACACTGTGTAGCCGGCGCTCACATCTGTTGTGTATTCGACTAAATAGTCGGTAATTGCAGAACCACCATTCAGCGATGGTGCTGACCAAGTTAATCTAACGCTTTGATTAAGCGCAGTTGGTCGCACTGAAGTTGGCTCACCGGGTATGCCCGGCGTGGTTGATACAACATTCGACGCATCGCTTGTGCCTGCGCTGCTTACTGCCTTAACTCTGAACGAATAGCTTGTGGCGTTGGTTAGAGCAGTAACAGTTGCACTCGTTGCAGTTGATACACCATCGTTGAATGTCGACCAAGTTGAACCAGAATTCGAGGAAAACTCAATGAAGTAGTCGGTGACGTTGCTGCCGTTATCGGTTGTCGGGGCAAGCCACGTCAGCGCAACGCTCGCATCGCCTGCGACAGCAACAAGATCTCGTGGTGTGCTTGGCGCAATTGGCGTAGGGGCAAGCCAAGCCGATTTCGTGTAAAGAAGGAGATTTATCGACCCAGCACCTTGCGAACTCACAACATCAGGTGTTGCAAATGTAATAAGTTTCGCGCCAACTTCAGCAGGCGTCATAGTTGGATCTGCCTCAAGAAGCAACGCTGCTGCCCCAGCGACATGTGGTGCCGCCATTGAAGTGCCCGACAAACTGCGCAATGCTGTCGACGAGGTGTAATAGGCCGATGTGATGCTTGAACCCGGTGCAAAAATATCGAGACACGAACCGTAATTTGAGTAACTCGCGCGGGCATCAGCCGAGGTAGTCGCACCAACTGTTATCGCCGATGGCGCCGACGCCGGCGAATAACTGCACGCCAGGCGATTGTTATTTCCAGCAGCAACCACAACGGTTATGCCATCGGCGACTGCATTTTCAATGGCTGTGTTGAGAGAACTCGAAAAACTGCCACCAAGACTCAAGTTGGCAACCGCCGGCGTGCCTGCTGCGTGGTCGCTGATCGCCCAGTTGACACCAGCAATGACGTTTGACATCGCACCACTGCCACGGCAATTAAGCACGCGAATTGGCACCAGTCGAGTTGATTTAGCAACGCCAGTTGTTGAGCCACCAATTGTGCCCGCGACATGAGTGCCATGGCCGTTGCAGTCTGTCGAACCATAACCGTCAGCAACTGCGCCATAACCAGTTGCAACCCGACCAGAAAATTCGACATGGTCAGCACGAATGCCAGTGTCGATTACATAAGCGGTAACACCAGCACCACCGAAGTTATAGGTGTACAACGCGTTCAACGAGCGATCACGTTGGTCAATTCGATCTAAACCCCAAGACGGTGGATTGGTTTGATCACCTTCGATTTCAATTATCTGGTTCGGCTCAATGCTCGCAACTCGAGGGTCTTTGCTAAGGCGAGCAATCTGGGCTTCGCTCAATTTTGCGACATAACCACTTATCGCTTGCGTGAAGGCTTGGATAACTTCACCACCTAGTGCGTTTTCGGAAGCGACGAATGCTTGAACATCGACATCTGGTCGCAACATAACAATCGAAGTACCTTCAAGCGGATCTCGTGAACTGTCAGATGCAGGCACTGTCGTCGAAGTCGTGCTCGACGTAGTACTCGATGTAGTGCTCGATGTAGTGCTCGACGTTGAACTAGTCGTGCTGGTTGGTGGCACTGTAGTTGAGGTAGTTGAAGTGCTAGTCGTGCTCGATGTGGTAGTTGTGCTGGTCGGTGGCACGGTAGTTGAAGTGCTAGTCGTGCTCGACGTTGAACTAGTAGTGCTCGACGTTGTGCTCGACGACGAATCGTCGTCGAGGCGAATCACCCGATCGAGCTCAACGATTAGAACGTCGCGGTCTGCTTTGAGACGGCGAACATCGGCTGCGTCAAGTTCGGCAACAAAGCCATTGGCTGACCCACCATAAACTTCACTGATTGAATTACCGAGACGCGCCTCTTTAGAGACTCTTGCTTGAAGATCTGCATTCTCGGCCAATAAAACTATGTAGTCGCCTGTTGGCGCATCAGCACCGGCAACCGGTGTCGGCAAAAATTGAAGACCCAACATTGCCGACATCGCAATT
>RFMT01000339.1 GCA_009927565.1 Acidimicrobiia bacterium | reverse complement strand
GGACAAAGTGCGCAAACTTTCTTTCACCGGCTCGACGCCTGTCGGTTCGATGTTGCTAGCCCAAGCCGCAGAAAATGTAATCAACTGCACGATGGAACTCGGCGGCAACGCACCGTTTATTGTTTTTGAGGATGCCGACCTGGCCGCTGCGATCGATGGTGCGATGCTCGCAAAAATGCGCAACGGCGGTGCGGCTTGCACGGCAGCCAACAGATTCTTTGTGCATGAAAATATTTATGATGCTTTTGCCGAGGCTCTGACAGCACGCATGGGTGCACTCGTCTTGGGCGATGGTCTCGACCCAAAGACAACTGTTGGTCCACTTGTTTCAAAATCGCAACAGCAACAGGTCGCTAAATTGGTGGATGAAGCAAAAGCGTTTGGCGCAAAAGTTGCTTGTGGCGGAAGTGCCGCGACAGATGGGTCACACGGCTATTTTCCAACGGTGCTTACGAATGTTTCATTTGACGCGCCAATTTTGCGCACAGAAATTTTTGGGCCAGTTGCACCGCTGGTGCGATTCAATGACAGTGATGACATTTTGGCGCACGCGAACAATGTCGAACATGGTCTTGTTTCGTATGTTTACACCCGAGATTTGGGTCGAGGCATGAAAATTGCCGAAGCGCTCGAGTCTGGAATGGTTGGTTTGAACCGCGGGCTTGTTTCTGACCCTGCCGCACCTTTCGGTGGTGTTAAGCAGTCAGGTCTTGGTCGTGAGGGCGCACATGACGGCTTGCTGGCATTTCTAGAAACAAAATATGTTGCTGGAAACTGGTGAAGTCGGCATAATAAAAATGTGTCGCTAGCGGCAAAAAGAATTTGTAGCGAATTATTAGCCAAGGCCGGTGTTCCGGTTGATTCACCTGCGCGCCATTCGTTGCGGGTAAGTGATCAACGAATTTGGGACAGGGTAGTTGCTCAAAGACAACTGGGCTTGGGTGAGGCATACATGGATGGCTGGTTTGAGTGTGATGCGCTCGACGAAATGCTCACTCGATTAATTTCGGTCGACGCGGCAACAGCGATCCCAATGAGGCCATCGATTGTCTTACACTCGATTCGATCAACTCTGATCAACAATCAGACCCGCAAACGTGCGTTTAAAAACGCTCAACATCACTACAACATCGGCAATGACCTTTACGAGAAGATGCTAGATAAGCGCATGATCTACAGCTGTGGATATTGGCAAGACGCCAACGATCTGGATTCGGCTCAAGAAGCCAAACTTGACTTGGTTTGTCAGAAGTTGAGGCTTGAGCCTGGCATGAAAATTTTGGATATCGGCTGTGGATGGGGAGGATTCTTAGAGTTTGCAGCCTCACGTTACGGTGTGACAGGCCTTGGTGTGTCGCCAGCCGAAGAACAAGTTGTGATCGCGAGAAAGCGTTGTCGCGATCTTCCAATTGAGATCAAGCAACTTGATTATCGTGATCTGTCAGGAAAGTTTGACCGAATAGTTTCGATCGGAATGATGGAACACGTAGGTCCCAAAAATTTGCGTCAGTTCTTTAGAAAATGCGACGAATTGCTTGTTGAAAATGGTCTTATGTTGCACCACACGATCGGCTCTTTGATATCCAAACATCACACTGACCCTTTTTTTGACCGATATATTTTTCCGGGCGGAGTGTTGCCGTCACTTTCTCAAATCTCTAAATCAATTGAGCCAAACTGGGTCATTGAAGATGTTCACAATTTTGGGCCCGATTATGACCGAACTCTGATGTCATGGAGTTCAAATCTGAGCAAATGCTGGTCAGAACTTAAAAATTATGACGGGCGGTTTCGGCGAATGTGGCATTTTTACTTGATGGGTTCGGCTGCAGGCTTTCGAGCGCGATCATTACAACTCTGGCAAATTGTGTTTCGCCGAAAAGGCGTGGACAAGCGTTACTTTCCTGTTCGCTAATCGGTTGTTCGGGGTTTTCGGGCGATTGCCACAGCCCACCAAATCAGCGGAATTTGAAATGGCAGTCGTCCGTAGGCGATCAACTGTTGCGCGAGTTCGCGGTCTCGCCAGTCATATGCCATATACAAATTGCCTGGATATACGGCGATAAACAATGCAGCCGCGGCCCATGCGGCGCGAGTTGTGGTGCTTGGCTTAAGCAATAAAAAAGCAATCAAAACCTCGGCCAGACCACTTATATATGTATAGAAAACGGCATCGCCTGGCAACCATTCGGGGATCAATGCATTGAACGGCTTTGGCATAACAAAGTGAGAGATGCCCGCGGTCAAAGAAAGCCAGCGAGTAAGAGAGTCGAAAGTCTTGTGGTGTGTTTACTCACCGATACATGATGCCACGAAATCTTCTCGCCATCTGAGACAATATTAATGACTTAAAATTTTTTGGAGCAGAGATTTGGGCGAGATTACCGACACGCGAACCAACTGGTTAGATAACGACCAGCTTGAACAAGTGCGGGGTCAAGTCCCACTCGTTTATGTTGATGCTGTACCTGTAAGAGTCAATGAGCTTGGCGTTGTTACGCACGTTGGCATGCTTTTGCGTCAAGCGCCAGACGGTTCTATTTCGCGCACAGTGGTTTCTGGTCGCGTTTTGCTTAACGAGAGAATTCGAGATGCGTTATTGCGCCATATTGAAAAAGATCTAGGACCAATTGCTCTACCGAAAATTCCACCCGAGCCGGCACCATTCACGATCGTTGAGTACTTTACTAATCCAAATATCAGCGGCTTTCATGATCCGCGACATCATGCTGTCAGTCTTGCTTTTGTTGTTCCTGTTTCCGGTGACTGTCAGCCATCACAACAAGCACTCGATCTTGGCTGGTATACACCCGAGCAGGCGATCAGTGCAGAAATGCGACGTGAGATGACAGGTGGACACGATCGTCTCGTGCGTCTCGCACTTGCATCGGTTGGAGTCTTGCCGTGATTTCTGCAATCTTGACGTCAACCCAGCGACAAGCGGCGTCATTGCGAATTGCATTGATTGGAAAAGATGTAAGGGCTGCAACGATCACCGAAGATGTTGCTCTCAGTTTGAGAACCGGAAGCGTAGTTGAAGAGATTCGAGCCTTTGGTCGCGAAATCGAAATCGTATTTGATGATGGAGTAGTGCTCAGATCGAAAATGAGTTTGCGTGGATCTTGGAAAATTTTTCATATTGCCGACTGGAAAAGCAAGAAACGTGGTTCTGCAAAAGTTTTGATTCAAGTTGAAAATCTGATAGCGGCATGTTTTGACCCAACAGAAGTTGAGACACATCACGATTTTGACCCGCGCCGGCATCCGTTGCTGGGGCGAAATGGCCCCGACTTGTCTGACCCCAAACAGATCTAGATCTTTGTGTTGAATTGATAGTCAATTATCAAGAGGCCGATGCGACGATTGCCGAAGTCTTGCTAGACCAGCGAGTCATGCGTGGTATCGGAAATGTATTTCGTTGCGAATTACTTTGGACATGCGAACTACACCCGTGGGCAAAAGTGAGTTCGCTCAATCGCGATGAATGTCGCGAACTTGTTTCAATCGCAGCCGAGATGTTGCAGTCGAGGCACACATCTCACGATCGAACGCTTGCGGTCTATGGCCGACACGGCAAAAACTGCGAACGCTGCAACGGTCAAGTGCGAGTTACGCACCATGGTGAAGCAAATCGAGTGCTTTATTGGTGTGCTGACTGCCAGAATCGACATGCTGGCACAAGTTCAAGTCGCTATGTGACCGAGCACGACACACCCCCAGGTGTGCACCCAGCCGAATTTATATATCTCTCAGAACTAGAGCAAGCGCGCAAATCAGGCTGAAGCAATCGCCGAAACAATTTCGGTGCGAGTTGCGCGCCAGGCCGGAAACATGGCCGCGATCACACCGATTATGAATGCGCCGACCAAGATGACGATCGTATTGCCGATTGGCAAAGTGAACGCGCTGAAGCCTGAGTCGTTGAGCGAAACGACGATCACGATGCCGGTCAATATGCCGAGCACAACGCCCATTACGGCACCAAACAAAGATGTGATGACGCTTTCCCAACGAACCATTGTGCGCACTTGCGAGCGCGTCATGCCGACGGCACGCAACAGACCAATCTCACGCCGACGCTCGAAAACTGATAGCAAAAGAGTGATGATGATGCCAACGATGGCGATGATTACAGATAAGAACAGCAGACCATAAATCAACGCCAAGAATTGGTCGACTTGTGCTGCCTGTGTGTCTATGTATTCGTCGCGACTTTCAAGAGTGCCAATGCCGAGGTCTTGACTTACTGCGGCAATAGCAGTTCGTGCACTTTCATCGCTGACACCTTCTTTGGTTTTGATGTAGACGAAACTGTCAAAAAGAGGCGTTGCCGATCCTTCAAAGAGTTCGCGGCTGATTGCATAGTTTCCATACGCATCGGTATAGGTGCCAGCAACAGTAAGTTGCATCGATCGACCATCAGCGAGAGTGACGTTAATATTTGAGCCGATCATCAAATTTTTATTGAGTGCCTTGTCGGCCTCAACCAGAATTTCATTTTTCGTTAAGCCTTTTTGTGTGCCTTCAACCATTGAAAGGTCGTAGAGACCGTCGGCAGTTTCTGGATTAAACACCAAGACAAAAGGTGACTCATCGCCAACCTTTGCAGCGACAAAACCGACGCCAGTGGCTTGATCGACTTCGGCAAGCTGTGTGAGTTGATCGGTAACGCTGGTTGGTATGCCACCAAAGCCTCGACTGTTAACACTGAGTGCATAATCGCCACGAAATGAGCTGCCGATTGATTCGCGAATTTCGTTTTTAATGCTCGCAGCGAGTGCGGTGAATGCGGTGACCAGTGCAACACCAATCAGCACTGGGGCAGCAGTTCTAGCGGTGCGCTTTGGGTTACGCGCAACGTTTTGTTGCGACATCGCACCAGTCACACCACGCAGAACCGAAACGGGTTTGCCGAGCAACGTTGCTACTGGTTTTGAAAGTGCTGGGCCGATTACGAGCACACCAGCAAAAACCCCGAGTACACCTAAACCCAGAATTGCGACGTCGGCACCATTCATTGCAGCAAAGAGTCCACCAGCGCCGGCAACAATCAATACGAGACCGATAGCGACTCGGCGAGTTAGTTTTTGAACTGTATCGAGAGCAGTATCACGCATTGCTGCAAGCGGTGGCACACGACCCGAGCGGAGTGCGGGCAAAACTGCCGAGAGAACAGTGATTACCGTGCCGATCAAAACTGTTTGAACAATTGCGCCTGAGTTTATTGTCAAACCATTGGTTGTAATTTCGAGGCCAATTGCATTGAGCAAAGCACTTAGTGCGCGTGAGAGAACGATGCCTGCAGCAAAACCGATAGTCGAGCCAAGTACGCCAACAATCAGCGCCTCAACCAGCAAAGAAACTGACACTTGGCGTCGGCTTGCACCGATTGCGCGAAGCAATGCACTTTCGCGTTGACGCTGTGCAGCGGTAATCGAGAAAACGTTGTAGATAACAAAGCAACCGATGCCAAGAGCGATGAATGAAAACGCTGTAAGAAACGTCGTGAAAAAACCCAACACTGTTTTAATCTGGCTGGTAGTTTCTTCAGTTATTTCGGCACCTGTGAGAGTTTCTAGTTTTGCGTTTGTAGGCAATGCAGCGTCGATTGACTCGGCCAATTCGTCGTCACTGAGTGTGCCATCTCCTTGTACCAAGATCGCATCAACAAAACCGGGCTTGAGCAAAAATTCTGAAGCAGTTGGCTGATCAAAGAGCGCATAAGTTGCACCACCCGGCGATGAGATATCGCCGTAGTTAGCAATGCCAACAAGAGTGAACTGGCGCGTACCTGAAAGTGCAGTGACTCGAACTGAGTCACCGATTTCATACTTGCCTTTTTCAGCCGTCTCACGGTCGAGCATCATTTCTTTGGCGCCGTTAGGCAAGCGACCATCTTCAACATTCCAAAGTCCGGCACTGCTCAACGAGGCAATGCCACCGAATGTAGGCGGACCTTGATCTTCGCCGATCGGCTTGCCGTCTTTGGCGATAACTCTTGCGTAACTCTGCATGTCTCCAACTGCTGCACTTACGCCTTTAACTTGCAAAATTGTGTCGAGCACGGCCACGGGCGTTGGCGCGCGCTGTTCTCCGAAACCTGTGTCGACCGAGTCGGTTGACCGAACATAGGCGTCGACATCGCGAAACACATCGGTGAATAGTCGGTCAAAAGTGCTGTTGAGTGTGTCTGAAAAAATCGTCGTTCCCGACAAGAAAGAGGTGCCAAGAATGATCGCTAGCGAAGTTAAAAAGAGTCGCCCCTTGCGGGCAACAGTCATTTTGAGCGAAAGTCGAAACATTGAATTAGTTACTCGCCCAGATGTTTAAGAAAATCGAGAACCTTTTCGGGTGTCGGGTCAGTCATCTCGCCAGCGACATGTCCGTCACTAAGAAACACAATTCGGTCTGCGTAACTGGCCGAAACCGCATCGTGAGTGACCATGACGATCGTCTGTTTCAAGTCGGTTACCGCGCGACGCATAAATTTTAGAATGTCGCTGCCTGACTTTGAGTCAAGATTGCCTGTTGGCTCATCGGCAAAAATAATTTCAGGTCGAGTCGCGAGTGCTCGCGCGACTGCAACTCGCTGTTGCTGGCCACCCGAAAGTTCGCTTGGTCGGTGATCAAGTCGATCGTTGAGCGAGATCGTGTCGATGACTTGTTGAATCCACGCCTTGTCGCCCTTTGACTTGCCAAGCGAAAGAGGCAAGGTGATGTTTTCGTATGCATTCAGTGTCGGAATCAAATTGAAACTCTGAAAGATGAACCCAACTTTTTCGCGACGCAGTTTTGTCATATCTTTGTCACCTAGTTTTGATAAATCTGTCTCACCGATGTAGACACTGCCAGATGTAAGTGCATCAAGACCTGCAATGCAGTGCATCAGCGTTGACTTGCCCGAGCCACTCGGGCCCATGATCGCGCTGAATTTGCCGCGTTCAAAACTGACACTGACATTGTCAAGCGCGCGAACTTCGCTCTCGCCACTGCCATAAATTTTTGATGCAGACTCGGCGCGTGCCGCGATGTTTGCTGAATCTATTTTTTGAGATGCTTGTGTTGTTTGGTTCACGGCGTCTAATTCTATGCCGTCGCGCAAACGCTTACTTTGGCTGTGGAAGAACTCTTAGATAACTCTTAACTGTTTTCCATCCTTGTGGAAAAAGTTTTTTTGCGTCCTCGTCTGAGACAGCGCCGCCGATGATTACGTCTTCGCCGTTTTTCCAGTTTGCCGGTGTTGCAACTTTGTGTTTTGCAGTAAGTTGCAACGAATCAATCACTCGCAAAATCTCGTCGAAATTTCGACCGGTTGATGCTGGGTAGGTGATTGAAAGCTTCACTTTTTTGTCTGGTCCAATTACAAAAACGCTGCGCACGGTGAGAGTGTCGTTGGCGTTTGGGTGAATCATGTCGTAAAGATCGCTGACTTTGCGTTCTGGGTCGCCGATCATCGGAAAATTAACTGGCGTGCCCTGGGTTTCAGCAATATCAGACTCCCACTTGTTGTGCGAATCAACCGAGTCGACTGAGAGACCAATTACTTTGACGTTGCGCTTGTCAAACTCTGGTTTGATGCGGGCAACATAACCCAACTCGGTCGTGCAAACTGGTGTGAAATCTTTCGGATGGCTGAACAACACACCCCATGAGTCGCCGAGCCATTCGTGAAAACTGATTGTGCCTTGAGTAGTTGCGGCCACAAAGTCGGGGGCTGTGTCGCCAAGTCGAATGGACATTTTCGGTACTCCTTTTTGTTGATATTTCGTGTGTTGTCGCTTTGCTAAATGCTTG
>RFMT01000296.1 GCA_009927565.1 Acidimicrobiia bacterium | reverse complement strand
GACTTCAACATTGCGCTAACTGCTGGTCCTGACGGACTCGGCACGACAACATTCACTACTCCGTCTGGCACACCTGCTCGTTGCATTATTTCGGCGATCGCTAACGCAGTCAGCGGTGTTTCGCTTGCAGGTTTTAAGACAACCGTGCAGCCTGCTGCCAACGCTGGTCCGATTTTGCGAGTTGCCATCGCCGCTGGAAAATTCCACGGCGTCGCCAACAAAGCCACACCGACCGGCTGTCGTGAGACCATCAACCAATTGGCTCCACTGGGTGCACGGCGATAGTCGCCGTCGATGCGCACCGCTTCTTCGCTAAACCATCGAAAAAACTCGGCCGCGTATGCGACTTCGGCGCGGGCATCACTCAAAACTTTGCCGTTTTCAAGAGTTATCAATCTCGCCAAAGATTCTTGCTCGGCGATCATGATTTCAAAACTCTTGCGCAGAATCTCGGCACGCACTCGAGGTGCAGTTGCTTTCCATGAGTTGAATGCACTTTGCGCAGCATCAACTGCCGACAAACAATCGTCGGGTGTCGCACTCGATACTTGTGCCAGGTTTGAACCATCGACGGGGTTCGTCACTGATACTTTCGAATTATGGGCGACCCACTTACCTGCAATTAAAGAGTCAAGCGGTTGTGAAACACCTATTTTTGACGATTTATTTTCCATACTGTTCAGTCTTACGCAACGACGGCTTCAACTAAAAACGCTAGATTTATCGGGTGAATAAACAGCGAATTGTATTGACGCTGCTTTTTGCAATCGGTTCTTCATCATGCCTATACGGCGTGATGTTCACGATGCTCGACGACTTTCGAAACAACTTCGGCATCGCCGAGTCGGCACTTGGGTTCATCGTCGGCGTTGGCTTCTTTACATCGTTTCTAGGACAAGTCAGCATCGCCCCACTGGCTGACCGCGGTCGGGCTCAACGATTAATTATTCTTGGCCTCGGTCTTGAAGTAATCGGTTGCATCGGCATGGCATTCGGCGAAACTTTCATGATCCTTCTCGCTTCGCGCGTAGTTATGGGTTTTGGCGCGGGCAGCGCATTGCCGGCACTTCGTCGTGTGATTATCGTCGCTGACCCCGAAAACTTTGGTCGCAATCTTGGTCGTATTTTGTCTTTTGAAGTCGCGGGCTTTGCCTCCGGACCAGTCATCTCGGTGATTTTTGCCGAGTTCTTTGGTATTCCCGGCCCATTTATTTTGTTGGCGACAATTATTTCTCTATTCGTAATCATCGTCAGCCGAATCGATGTGCCTGAAACCGCCAAAGAGAATCACCCAACTGAAAGATTCGCAATTGACTTGTTGAAAAATCGCGCCGTCACTTCGGGCATCTTGATCGGTGTGGCGTTGTTTTTCATGATCGGCGTGTTCGACTCGTTGTGGGTGTTGATGATGGACGATCTTGATGCCGC
>RFMT01000101.1 GCA_009927565.1 Acidimicrobiia bacterium | reverse complement strand
ACAGGCGCGCGAACTTGTAGCAAGTCATGGTGACGCAACACCAATTGATTGGGTGCATCGATCTGCTCGATTCGGCGAGAAACTCGCTACGCCCGATACTTCAATTGCTGATTTGATCGGTGAAGTCGACCCGATAAAAGTCGCCGAGGGCCGCTATCTGAGCGACGAACTTACTCTGCACTATGGGTTAGTACCGCGCTGCAATCGGGGTATTTTTGCAATCAATGAATTGCCAGATCTGTCAGAGCGAATTCAGGTTGGTCTTCTCAACGTGCTTGAAGAGAGAGACATTCAAATTCGTGGTTACAAAATTCGTTTACCACTTGACATCATGCTTGTTGCGTCGGCGAACCCAGATGATTACACCAACCGTGGTCGAATAATTACGCCGTTAAAAGATCGTTTCGGAAGCCAAATTCGAACGCACTACCCGTTAGAAATAGCCACCGAAATAGAAGTAGTTCGCCAAGAGTCGCGTAATGCCAGTGTTGGCGATGTAAAAGTACGAATTCCAAACTTTATGGAAGAAATAATTGCCACGATCAGTCACTTGGCACGGGCAAGCACAAAGATCAATCAACGCAGTGGCGTGAGCGTGCGTCTGACTACAAGCAACCAAGAGTTGATGTGTGCAAACGCAATGCGACGCGCCCTTAAAGCCAAAGAAACTGAGGTATCGCCTCGAGTTTGTGATCTTGACGCACTAGCGGCTTCAACAGCTGGCAAAATTGAGATTGACGCAATTGACGATTCGCGTGAGTCACAAGTTTTTGACCAACTCATTCGTGGCGCCGTACTTCAAGTCGCTAAGCAGCGAATTTCACCAGAGAACCTTCGTCTAGTTGCCGAAGAGTTTGTTGAAGGCAAAATTGTTCAAACAGGTGAAGATATTGCATCGAGCGATTATGTTGCGGTGTTCAAGACAATGCCTGGCTTGCGCGCGGTTGTCGCTGATCTGGTCGATGGCGACGAATCAGCAGCGGTGGTTGCTAGCGCCATTGAATTTGTACTTGAAGGTCTGCATCTTTCAAAGCGACTGAATAAAGACGCCAAAGCGGGCAAAGCGATTTATCGCTCGAAAACTGTTTAGATTGCGACTGCTTGCCACACGTGCCAAGCAGATTGATTAGCCCAGAAATGGTTGTCGAGTCCAGATTTCGCTGGTGTCGTTGCGTTCGGCAATAACAGGGCGTCCTGCGAGAATTGAAACCTCGATTGCGTTGTTGAAACCATGAAGTTTGAGCGCGCCGTGGCGAGTTGCTGACACACCTTCTGGCAACTCTTCGATGTGATCTGTGGGTATCAGCACACCCAAATCTGCCGACTCGTCGCAAAGTCGCGCCGCCAAGTTGGGCGCACTGCCGATGTAGTCGTCACCTTCGAACAGCATCGTGTCACCGGTATCGATGCCGATTCGCAATTGAAGAGGCGCGCAGGCCGTTTCAGCTCGTCTTGCCAACTCGAGTGCAAATGTAATGCCGTCAATCTGTTCGACTGCAACAGCCATCAAACCATCGCCAAGGTATTTGTCAATGCGCACACCGCGTTCTGAGGCGACTGCTCGA
>RFMT01000102.1 GCA_009927565.1 Acidimicrobiia bacterium | reverse complement strand
CGGAATTTCAAGTCGAACTGCGCGACCAAAACGACGACGACGTAGTTCCATTTCTACGGCAGCCAACAAGTCCTCGGCATCTTCATCATCGAGAGAGAGGTCGGCATTACGCGTAACTCGAAAGACAAAACACTGCTCGATGTCCATACCCTGAAACAACCTCGGCAAATTAGCCGACACGACTTCTTCAAGCAAGACAAATTTGTTGACACTTCCCACCCTCAAAAAACGAGAAATGTTCCTCGGAATTTTTAACCTTGCAAATCTCTTTTCTCCCGATTGCGGATCACGAGCAACGACTGCCAAGTTCAGGGCAAGGTTTGAAATGTATGGAAATGGATGAGCAGGGTCAACAACCAACGGTGTTAAAACCGGAAATATTCTGCGATCAAATTCGTCTGTAAGTTTTGCTCGTTCGGTCTCACCCAGATCTGACCACTTGACGACAACAACATCCGATTGCATGAGTTTTGGTAGCAACTCACTTGCCCAGACCTTGTGTTGTCTAGCTACAAAATCTTGAGTTCGTTTCGTAATCTCGCTCAACTGTTGTTGCGGTGTCATTCCGTCTGATGTTGGCGTATGAACTTCACCGGCAATCTGATCTTTGAGTGCAGCAACTCTGATTTGATAAAACTCATCGAGATTTGACGAGCAAATTGCGAGAAAGCGACATCGTTCTAGAAGCGGAATTTTTTCGTCGCTTGCCAAAGTTAGAACTCGATCGTTAAAGTCGAGCCAACTCAATTCACGGTTGATGTAGTTATGCACCCGTTTTTCATCGTACGAATCGGTTCGCTCCCGTACGTTTGCCGTGAAGCGATTTCGCCAAAATGTCACTTGAACTTCACTTCAGCGACACTCTTGGTCGCAAAAAATGCAGATTGAAAATCGCGCCTACTCGCCAGGCGTTGCGGCCGGAGTCGCAGCAGGAGCCTCGGATGCATTTGCATACCCGAGCTCCCATTCGATGCTGATGCGCTCGCGCTCAGCATCTTTGTTGACACGCTCTTGATTGCGACGAAACTGAGGGTCGTTGCGCGGCAAAAGAATAAGTCGAGCGAGTGTACGCGCGCGAAATTCTTCAAGCATGTTTTGGTCGCCATAGTCACCGTAGACCTCCCAATGAGGCGAGGCTGGGCCGAGATAAACGATACGCGCATGACCACGAGGTGGCTCGTTCAAAGTTGTTGCATCTGCGTAATTAGTCATGACGTCTCCTTCAATTAACAGTTGAATCCTACCGTCGAACCATCGCGTTCTAAGATGTGCATTTGTGGGCTCAGAATCAGAAGCAGTTATTGCCGCACTTGATATCGGAACAAATAGTTTTCACTTAGTCGTAGCCAAGCCAGTCGAGACAGGCTTTGAAGTAATTACCAGTGAAAAAGAAGTAATCCGACTTGGCCACGGCGCAGGCGATATGAAGCAACTCGAGCCAGAAGCAATTGAGCGAGGAATCGCTTCGTTAAAACGAATGCGAGCAGTCGCCGATGTACACGGTGCAAGATTGCGCGCTGTTGCAACAAGCGCAGTTCGAGAAGCAAAAAATCGCAACGAATTTATCAAACGTGCGCGAAAAGAAGCCGATATTGACGTCGAAGTTATCTCAGGAGTCGAAGAAGCAAGACTCATTCATCTTGGCGCCAGATATGCAGTAGCCGTTGGCGAGCAACCTATGTTGCTCTGCGATATAGGCGGCGGCTCTACTGAGTTAGTAATTGCCTCGGGTGATGAAATATTGCTGGCTCGCAGTTTTAAACTTGGCGCGGTTCGACTAACCGACAGATTTTTTAGCACGGACGCACTTCACCCAAGCGCTCTAAGCAGTTGCCGAAAGTTCGTGCGATCAATGTTGGCGACTATCAAGCCCGAAGTACTAGAACTGGGCTTTGAAATTGCCGTTGGCTCATCGGGTTCGGTCGAGGCAGTTGCCAAACTGATTCGAAAGCTCAACGACGAACCCGAGCCAAAATCTTTCAACCGTTACGAATTTAGTGCCAAAGATTTGACAAAGATCTTGGACTTGTTGGCTGATACACCGACCGTCAAAGAGCGATCTCAGGTCTTTGGTCTCGATTCAGCGCGTGCTGAAATCATTTTGGCTGGAGCCGTGATTTTGGAAGGTATCGCACTTTCATTTGACGTAGAAAAGTTCACCTACTCTGATTATGCGTTGCGAGAAGGTGTCCTCTTTGACACACTTGCTCGCGAAAAATTACTCGACCATCCAGAAGATATTGACCCAGCATTGCTCAGCGTCAAACAACTTGCTGACCGTTGCGATGATCGCCCCGAGCATTCGGC
>RFMT01000342.1 GCA_009927565.1 Acidimicrobiia bacterium | reverse complement strand
GTGGCGAATACGCAGAGAGTTATTTAGAGATCAAAAGTCGCATGAATTTCTTGAGTGGCTTTGTTGGTTCAACGATGAATTGTTCAAGATTGAAACCATCTGGTGGGCCAGATTGCGGCTCGACACAAATTGCGTGAGGTGTTTCGTCGTAGACGACCCAGTGCGTGCAGTCACTCTCGATGGCCACGGTTATCGATTCATCAAAAATTATTCGTGGTGGTCTTCGCGAGCCCGTGAAACAATCGTCGTACGGCGGTCGCGGTGGAACAACTGTTTGCCCTGTCGGAATGCCAACCGAATCACGGACATACATTTTTTCGAAGTCGACATCAATGCGACATGGTCGAGCAAACCAAGGATGCCAACCGACTTGACCTGGCATTTTTTGGTCCGATGTTGAAAGAACTAGTTCGAAGTTAACTGCGTCGTTTTCAACCGTGATTATTTGAGTTACTTCACCACTAAAAGCGAACCGGGTGCCAAGGTCGATTTTCATTGTCACGCTTGTTGCCGCTAACTCGGTGACCATAAATGATCTGTCCAAAACCGTGCCGTGAATTGCGTGCGGCGCCATATTGATTTCAAGTTGGTAGCTTTTTGATTCGAAATTGAACTTGCCGTTTCGCACCCGACCTGCATATGGCGCCATCGGATATGAGCCCCATTTTTGTAAGTTCGTCTCGCTATTACGAGTTATCAAGAGTTCACGACCGAATGCGATGAGTGATGAAACTCGACCACCATGCGTCGGGTCAATCGTGCAACGAATATTTTTGCTCTCGAGAACTATTTCAGAATTTGTCATACTCTCGCTCGTTTACGGCTCGCTTGAATTGCGATCAATACGATCAGCAGAATAAAAATGAATGGCGCATCGCCGAGTCGAGAATAAATGGTTCTGCCTGTGAGCAACGGAACATCGACAATCAAAGTCCTTGCATCGCCAATGTCTAGTCGATCAGTTATCTCTCCTTTTGGAGAAATAACTGCGCTGAAACCCGTTGTTGCTGCTTGAACCGTCCATCGGCCTGTTTCGCGAGCGCGAAGTGAATTAGTCGCGAGTTGTTGAGTTTGCAGAACGGTGCCCGTGTAACTTGACCCGTTTGTCGGGTTCAACAAAACTTCTCCACCTGCTTCAACGCCACTGTTTGCGCGACCTGCAAAAAATGCCTCCCAAGAGATCACGACTGCGGCATTAGTTGTGCCGACTTGAATAATTGCCGGTTCAGTGCCCGCAACCGCATCTTTCGGTATTCGATTCATTGGTGCACCAACAGCACTGAGAAGATTTCGCAGACCACTCGGCACGTATTCACCAAAGGGAACGCGACGAACTTTGTCGTATCGAGATGTAATTAAACCGGACGGTTTAACGACCACTTGAGCGTTGGTAAATCGGTTTGGGCCGGCGTCTTCAGTAATGCCAACTATGAAGTCAGTATTGAGTCGTTTAGCCTCGCCAACAATTTCATCGAATTCTTTGCTCGATTTGAAGTCGACCACGTCGATTACGTTTTCGGGCCAGAGAACAGCATCGAGTTCGTCGGCGGGTTGCAATTTTTGTGTCACTTTGAAATGTCGGTCGAAGGCATCTCGAGCCGACGTATTGATCGCCAATACACCCTGTGGACCACCACCTTGCACAATCGCAATTCTCAGTGTGGCGCCAGTTGGTTTGGGTGACGGCATTATCAATGCGATAACTTGCAATACAACTACCACAGTGACAAGTTGAAGCACTTTGATTCGTGATTCTCGCCGATTGAAATATGCGGTAACTATGGCAGCAACTTGTAGAACAAACCACGTTGTAAAAATTGGGCCACCAATTGAAACGAGATCGGCAGATATTGTTTGCGAAATCGCAATTGGCAGTGTGGCGAGTGGAACTCCACCGAATGGCAGAGAAAATCTCAAAACTTCAGCCAAAGTGTGCACGATTGGGCGCGAAATCGAGGCATTGCCGAATTTATTTGCGATTACGGCGGCGAAGCCATGCAAAACAGAAAACAAGATGACCGCCAAAATGTAGCCAGGCGCAGTTAGCCACCACATCCACATCATGCCGAGACTTAGCCAAGCGGTTGAAAATAAAGTGCCAAGTGAAAAACTCTCGCGATTGCTCTGCGAGATATTGCAAATGGCAAAAAATGACGCGATGCCGATAATCGATAATGGCCACCATCCCCATGGTGGCAAACTGAAGCCGACAAGTAAGCCAGACGCAAGAACCGCAATTTTGCGTGCGATCGAAGAATTTTTGAATATTGCGAGATCCATTTTCATCTGAATGGATCGTCGGTTCGAAGCAAAATCTTGAGTTGGGCGATTCTTTCTCGCGCGGGTGGATGTGAAGCCACTACAAGGTTGTTTGAGGCTTGGAGATCACGAACATCTGTGTCATCGCTAACTCGCTTTAAAGCGGTGAGCAATTCATTGCCGAAACCCATGCGCACCGCGCGGTGGTCGGCTTGAAATTCAGACGCATGGCCTACAGCACTGCTGAGGGCCTGCGCCACTACCAGACCTGCGACAAACAGTGACGAAACAACTGTAAGAGCCGCCGAGATCAGTAAGCCGAAAAACTTAAGCGCGGCAAATCTTGAACCCAAAGTATTCGAGATGGCTTCGGCGATTCGCTGCAAGAAGAAGCCAATTCGAGCAAGTAACAGAATCGGCAAACTCAGCCATTGAGCGATTGTCAACGCAACGGTATGCGAGCCGAGGTGATGGCTGAGTTCATGAGCGAGAACGCCCGCGAGTTCG
>RFMT01000118.1 GCA_009927565.1 Acidimicrobiia bacterium | reverse complement strand
CAACACGAGCATTGCAGCTAGGGCCAATGTGCCCTCAACTGCATATTCAACGTTGCCGTTAAGGCCATCAACGAGCACATATACGGCAATACCTACAACAAGACATGCGACAGCGGCAGCAAAAGTGCCGAGCCATACTGATTTCGCTTCATCGCGACGATTGGTCTTTGCCAAGTAAGTAAGCAAGATCGAAATAACCAGAGATGCTTCAAGCCCCTCGCGAAGTGTGATCAAGAAACTTGAACCCATACTTAGCCCTTTCAATATGCTGATTTGTTAGGTTAGCCTAACATTTATAAGGTTTGCCTAACAAATTCATAAATGCTGAGTTTTGGGCTATTTTTTGCGCTTTGACTGCAGTATCGCCGTCACAGCTTTGCCGTCGGCTTTGCCTTTTGATGACTTCATGATTGCCCCGACTAGAGCCCCAAGCGCCTTTTCTTCACCCGCGCAGTATTTTTGCCAAGCGCCAGGTTCTGCAGCTATCGCGGCATCGACCATTGCCTCAAGTGCTCCAGTGTCAAGCGCTTCGAACCCGCGCTTGGCAGCCATCGCCACAACATCTCCACCTCCGGCCTCAATCAAATCGGTTAGCAAAGTTTTTGCCTGAGTAGACGTAACTTTTGCATCACGCTCAAGAATTGTTAGTGCTGCTAAATCTCTTGCCGGCACTTTTGGTTTCGGCCCTTGTTCGGCGAATGCTTGTTGCACATAAATTACCGACCGTCGCGGATCGCCACCGCAATTTATGACTTCTACAACATATTCATCTTGACCGCGCTCAACGACCACAAAAGCAGACTCACCATCTTTGTCGACGCCGCAAAGTTCGGCAAGAGCATTGCGACGTCTAGCGGGCAAAACTGGCAACTCAGCACGAACTTGGTCTATCCACGATTGCTCGGGCACAAGCGGAACCAAATCTGGCTCTAAGAAATATCTATAGTCATCGGCGTCTTCTTTTGTTCGCAAAGTTTCTGTGCGACCAGTTGCATCGTCCCAGTGACGAGTTTCTTGGCGCACAGTGCCTCCGCTTTCGATTAGGTCGACTTGACGCCGTGCTTCATAATCAATAGCGCGACCGACCGAGCGAATCGAGTTCACATTTTTGATTTCACACCGCGTGCCAAATGGAGTGCCAGCTTTATGTACCGAGACGTTGACGTCGCAGCGCATTGAACCCTCTTCCATTTTTGCATCACTTGCACCAACTGCGAGCAAAATTGCTCGTAATTCTGCAACATATTGGCGAGCCTGTTCAGAAGTTCGGATATCAGGTCGCGAAACAATTTCTACAAGTGGCACACCTGCGCGGTTGTAGTCAAGCAATGAATAGTCACTTCCATGAATTCGACCTGATGAACCACCAAAGTGAGTCGACTTACCTGTGTCTTCTTCGAGATGAGCGCGTTCGATACCGATGCGCACATCACCAGGAAGCATCAAAAAGCCATCGACGTTCAACGGATGGTCGTATTGAGTAATTTGATAGGCCTTCGGCAGGTCTGGGTAAAAGTAGTTTTTGCGATGAAATGTGCACGGTTGAACTTTGCAGTTCAAAGCCAAGCCAATTCGCATTGCCAACTCGACAGCATGCTTGTTGAGAACAGGCAGCGCCCCAGGCAAGCCAAGCGTCACCGGGTCAATATTCGTATTTGGCTCATCGCCAAATCGATTCGTGCTTGCACTAAACATCTTGGTCTTTGTGGCCAACTCGACGTGAACTTCAAGTCCGACAACAAGTTGCCAACCATTCGGCAGTGTTGTGTTATCACTCATGAGGCACGCTCGAGTTCGGCGGCAACTTTAAACATCGTCTGCTCACCCATTGTCGTTGCCAATACTTGAATGCCTATAGGCATCGAATCTGATCCGACACCAAACGGCACGCTCATTGCGGGGTGCCCCGCCAAGTTTGTCGGAATCGTGAAGACGTCACACAGATACATTGCCAACGGATTGTCTGTTTTCGAACCGAACTTAAACGCAGTCGATGGCGACGTCGGCGTCAAGATCACGTCGACATCTTGATATGCGCGAGCAAAATCATCAGAAATTAGGCGACGTACTTTAAGTGCCTTGCCGTAGTACGCATCGAAGTAGCCCGCCGACAGCGCGTAAGTGCCGAGCATGATGCGTCGTTTGACTTCTTCACCGAAACCAGATTCACGAGTGGCTGCGTACATCGCGTTCAGATCTGCTGAGTCAACTCTATTTCCGTAACGCACGCCGTCATAGCGTGCAAGATTGCTGCTCGCTTCGGCTGGTGCAATCAGATAATAAGCGGTTAAACAATATTGCAATGACGGCAATTTGACGTCGACAATTGTCGCTCCAGCATTACGCATTGCATCGAACGCTGCCTCAAGTCGCTCAAGTACATCTGGTTCACAGCCCTCAGGCAAATCAGTGACGCGACCAATTCGCATGCCCTTCACGCCTTGATCGAGCACTGAAACTAGCGAAGCAGCCGGTTGCGGAATCGAAGTTGAATCCATCGGATCGTGACCTGAAATGACTTCGAGCAAAGTCGCGGCGTCGCGTACATCACTTGTAAATGGACCAACTTGATCGAGGCTGCTCGCAAACGCAACTAATCCGTAACGCGAAACCGTGCCATAGGTTGGCTTGACGCCAACCACACCGCACAATGCCGCTGGTTGACGAATACTGCCACCCGTGTCGCTACCCAAAGATGCGGCAACAAAACCAGCACTAACTGCAGCCGCGCTACCACCACTTGATCCCCCAGGTACGCGCGATATATCTAAAGGATTTTTTGTCGGGCCAAACGCCGAATTTTCAGTGCTTGAACCCATCGCAAACTCATCAAGGTTGGTCTTGCCAACAATTACTGCACCAGCATTGCGCAACTTAGTTACGACTGTGGCGTCGTATGGTGGTTTCCAACCTTGCAAAATTTTTGATGAGCAGGTTGTTTCAACACCGCGAGTGCACATGTTGTCTTTAAGTGCGATCGGCACACCTGCTAACGCACCAACCACTTTGCCTGCTTTCACATCTTCGTCAATTTTTGCGGCATCTTTGCGAGCCTGTTCTGCGGTTACCAGATTGAATGCGTGAATTTCTCCTTCGCGCGCTTTAATGCGCGCTAGATGCTCTTCAACAACAGCGGTTGCAGTGGTCGAGCCACTGGTAATACCAGCAACGATTTCAACAAGCTTGTGCATGATCTAAACGTCAAAACCAATTGTGGGTGGCACACGAAAGCGACCACTTTCAGCAGCAGGCGCTTGATCTAAAACCTCTTGGCGATCTAGTGACTCGGCTTCGACATCTTCGCGCATCACATTTTTCAATGGATAAGGCTGGGTCATCGGCTCGACATCAGAAAGATCTAGCGCATCGATATCGCGAAAATGCTCAAGCATGCCAGCCAACTGCGAAGTCATTTTTTCGGCTTGCTCTGGCGTGAGACTTAACCGTGCAAGTCGCGAAACTTTGACGACTGTTTCTTTCGAAATTGACTCAGACACGCCTTCAATTCTATGAGGTGACCCGCTCTAGATACTCAAGAGATGAAAAATCGTTCCAGTTTCAGGACGCATTTTGGACAATTTCAAACCTGTATTCGAAAGTTGCCTACCTGTAAATTCGCCGACAGCTTCAGTCGTTGCAAATTTCGAATCAAATGCCACTACTCGATATCGACATTCACCATTAAGGCCAGGCAACTGCAAGAACTGTGACTCTTCACCATGCATTGTTTCAGTCAACTGCACTAAAGATACGAGTGCTTCATTGCGATCGTGCGAGTAAACGCCGTGGCTCAACTGAGATTCACTCTTACAATCAAATCGCACTGCATCGCCCGAATGCAACAAACCCCGAAATTTTTTGTGCCACTCCACGACTTGTTTGATCAACTGCAATTCGCTTTGACTGCACACTGTCAGGTCTAACTCAAAACCGAGATGTCCGAACACCGCAGAAATTGCTCGAAACTCCAAAGTATGGACGCGACCAGTTGTGTGAGACTTTTCAGCACCGACGTGCGCGCCCATCACCGCATTCGGGATGAACATCGATGCTCCACGTTGAATCTTTTGGCGCCGAAACGGATCGATACAGTCACTTGTCCAAACACGATCTGTACGTCGCAAGATTTCGTGATCAATGCGACCACCACCTGATGAGCAACTTTCAATTTCTATATGTTGATGCTTTTCTCGCAATTGGTCAATCAATTTGTATAGCGCCAAAGTTTGTTCGTGAGTTCCGGCGGCACCACTTTTCAAAGTTGCCTGAACATGTGGTCTATTCATGTCCCACTTGACGTATGAAATTTCATATTCGCTAAGCAACTTGTCGAGTTTTGAATAGACATATTCGTAAGCGGGTGCGTGCGCTAAGTTCAACACAAGTTGATTGCGTGATCTCACTGGCTCGTAATCTGGCGAAACAAGAGCCCAATCGGGGTGAGTTCGAAATAGTTCACTGTCTTCGCTGATCATTTCGGGCTCAACCCAAATGCCAAAATCCATACCAAGTTTTCGAACATGCGATATCAATGGCTTCAAACCATTCGGATAAATCTCTGGCGAAACCCACCAATCACCCAGGCTTGATTTGTCATTTCGCCGACCCGCGAACCAACCATCATCCAAAACAAAGCGCTCGACACCGACGCTGGCAGCCACTTCAGCGAGATGCTTCAGCTTCTCCTCATCATGGTCGAAGTAAACCGCTTCCCAGGTATTCAACAGAACTTTGCGAGACACAGATTTGCTCTTATTTGGCAAATTTGCTCGAACGTGACGATGAAAGTTGATTGATGCAGGTGTGAAACCATTTTGAGAATATGTTGCAACAACTTCTGGGGTTGAATACGAAGTACCTGGTTCTAGGCATAATTCGCCCGCCATCAGTAGTTCGCCAAGTTGCAAATATTTTCTATTGTCTGCAAGTACTTCTGCCAGCAAAACATGATTTCCGCTCCAAGCCAGATGGGCGCCCCACACCTCGCCATGCCATTCATCTGCGTTGGCTTGAACAGCCCAAACGACTGGCGGATGCTCATGTGATGTTCGTCCGGTGCGATTTTCAGATGTCCAGGCACCGTGCGAAAAACTTTGGCGATGTATCGCAAACTCGCGAGCCCAACTGCCAGTCAAAGTCACCAATTCTTCGGCACCTATTGGTATCGGCAACGTAATGCTCAGCGTGTCAAGCAGATAACGACTGTCACCAAAGTTTGTAACAACTGCATTGATCGCCAGTACACCTGACTCGCGAAGATCAAATTGACAACGCAAACCTAATTCGGCTGCCGAATCAGTGCTCGTAAAGACAAAACCATATTCTGACAAATCGACTTTTGAACGACTAAATCTCGGAGCAAAAAATCTTCCACCCGGACGATGACCAGCAAGCCCCGGGCGAGCAAAACATCCATCGCCGTGTTGTGGTACGACTGCAATCGGTGCAGTCACATCGACGTTGCCGGGCTGCTTTGGTAAATAAACCGACTTAAGAATCGAGTCGCGATCGATTGTTTCGAGCTCTCTCCCCCAGTGAGCGATCACAGGTACGCCTGCCGAGACGTCGACAACCACACTTGTGCCCTGTCGTCGAAGATGAATCAAGTTTTCGGCCATGGACATCTAACGCACGGTCACTCGATAACAAAACGAAAACGTCCCTGATTTGATTCGATACTTCTCGAGCACATCTGGG
>RFMT01000104.1 GCA_009927565.1 Acidimicrobiia bacterium | reverse complement strand
TTGACGTGGCTTAAGGTCACACTGATTTTCAGCAGCAAACAAGTCGTGAGCAGAGAAATTGGTTGCTGAAAAGTGCAGGGATGATGGTTGCAAAATTTCAATCCGTATAACTTTCTTTGACTTTGAGGAAGCGAACTCAACCCACCGCATATCGGTGCGCAAACCAAACTCTTGAGGCACCAAATACGGCGGCGAATCTGGTTTCGCAGTCCACTCACCAAGAATCGATCCGCTGTTTCGATCGGGATAATTCTCAAATGGACCGCGACCAAACCACCTGATTTTGTCAAATTCGTCGCCTAAAGAGAACCGAACTCCAACACGCGGTATGTCATCGAGAGACTTTGGTACGACGACATCGTGAAAAAAGTCAATCTCGCGACCATCGTCGCGAACTTCGCGTGACAACTCGTGCTTCACGAGATTTTCAGCGTTTTGACTTTCAAGTCCTAAGTCTCGCCAAGTCTGCATCGCTTTGCTTCCGGTGCCCTGCTTGTCGAAGAGTTCTGGCATTAATTTGTAGCCGTCATTATCAATAGGTGCTCGCCACAAAAACAATTCGACTGGCGAGACCAATAACTTCTCAAACTCAGAAACTCCGTTGAAGTGTTCAGCGTTGCGACGCTTCGCAGCGTTAAAAACTGCCTTGGGTTTTCGTTTGAGCTCCAACTGATCCCAAGCCACGCAGTGATTTCTCGACGCAAACCAACTATCCCGCTTTAACCGCCAAAAAATGTTCAGGTGCACCTCGCTCTTCGATGGCGCGACGATACGACATGGCAATGAGAAAAGTCTCGAAGACCGGGCGGCTAAATTCCATTTCGGCAAACTTCCACTTTCGGTCACAACTCCGTCGATCAACAATTCAAAATGTGCAAAATATTTCTCTGTACCAATAAATGATTGTCTATTCGTTACCAAAATTTTGGGTTGACCTTTTACTTTTTTTAACTCACTAGTAATCGGTCGATAAACCCACGCAACCTCGTGCATCGCAGGATGCGGCTCACATTCGGAAGAAACCAGACCATCGGCAACAAAACTGCGGTCATTAGGTTGGTCGCCGAAGTCGCCACCAACTGCCAGTCGCGTTCTACCACCCGTCAATTTTTGACGCAGACCATGATCCTTGAACTCCCAAATGAAGCCACCCTGCAGGCCGGGCGTGTTGCCGATGACTTGCCAATAATCAGCCAGCGAACCG
>RFMT01000106.1 GCA_009927565.1 Acidimicrobiia bacterium | reverse complement strand
ACCTTGCGCAAGCTTGGCGAATTTCGCCAAAACTCCGCTCGTATAACGCGGAGGGTTTGGTTTCCAACCCTTTTTGCGACTTGCCAACTCGGTTTCAGATATCAGCAAGTCGAGTTTTAACGAGGGCACATCAATCAAAATCTTGTCTCCGTCGTTTACGAACGCGATTGGTCCGCCGTTAGTTGCTTCTGGCGCTACATGGCCGATACAAAAACCCCAAGTGCCACCGCTAAATCGACCGTCGGTAATCAATGCGCAGTCACTGCCTCGACCTGCGCCTTTCATCGCCCCAGTAATCGCCAACATTTCGCGCATTCCTGGCCCACCTTTCGGGCCTTCATAACGAATCACAAGCACGGTGCCAGGTTTGATATCACCCGACAAAATTGCCGCCATCGCACCGTCTTCGCCGTCAAAAACTCGTGCCGGACCTTCAAAGTGCATCTGCTCTGCTGAGAGACCTGCAACTTTTACAACCGCACCATTTGGTGCAAGCGAGCCGCGCAAAATGTTGATTCCGCCTTCGGCGTGAATTGCATTCGACAATGGGTGGATAACTTCTCCATCTGGTGCTGGTGGGTTCAACTCGGCCAAGTTTTCAGCCATCGTTTTTCCAGTCACTGTCATCACATCACCGTGCAACAGACCTGCATCAAGTAAATGTTTCATCACCACAGGCACACCGCCGACCCGATCAATATCGGTCATGTGATATTTACCGCCAGGCTTCGTGTCGGCGATGTGTGGCACTTTTGCTGCGATGCGATTGAAGTCGTCGAGCGACAATGGCACGCCCGCCTCGTTGGCGATGGCCAACAAATGCAACACCGCATTCGTGCTGCCGCCTAATGCGTTGACGATTGCAATCGCATTTTCAAATGCTTTTTTAGTCATAATGTCACGCGGATAAATTCCGAGACGCAACAAGTTGACAACTGCTGCGCCGGCTCGTTGCGCATCGTCGTCACGTCGCGAGTCAACGGCCGGTGGCGACGCACTGCCCGGCAAACTCATGCCGAGTGCCTCGGCAATACTCGACATCGTGTTTGCGGTAAACATGCCACCGCAAGCTCCTTCACCTGGGCAGGCTTCGCGTTCGATTTCTTCGAGTTCTTGCTGCGACATTTTTCCGGCGGCGCAAGCACCAATTGCTTCGAACACAGTTGTGATGTCAATGTTCTTGCCGTTGTGTACGCCGGGCAGAGTTGATCCGTTATAAACGAAGACACTTGGCAAATTGAGTCGTGCTGCAGCCATCAACATCGCCGGAATGCTCTTATCGCAACCAGCCAAACCGACGAATCCATCAAAACGCTCGGCATGCATAACTGTTTCAACGCTGTCGCAAATCACTTCACGGCTCACAAGCGAAGCACGCATACCTTCGTGACCCATACTGATGCCGTCACTCACAGTTATCGTGCCAAATTCAAGTGCAACACCGCCGGCTTCGCGCACACCAATTTTGGCGCGAGCAGCAAGTCGCTTCAACGAGACATTGCAAGGCGTAACTTCATTCCATGAATTAGCAATGGCGACTTGTGGCTTCACCCAGTCGTCATCGCCGAGACCCACCGCACGCAACATCGCACGCGATGCCGCTTTTTGATTGCCGTCGGTTACGTCGCGACTTCGCGGTTTAACATTTACCGGCGTCCCGCTATCGCGAACTGTCATATATTAAGAGACTAGTTGCTTCTCTGCTTTCGGTCTCTTTAGATAAATCGCAAGAACTGGTAACAAGTATGCGAAATATGTGATCACACGGATTCTCTCGGGGTTTGCGTGCCAGCCGAATAGTCCACGCATGAAATCATAAAAAGTTCCACCGGCAGACCAAATGCCAGTTTCAATCGTCCAAGCCGACTCAATCAAATAACCAGTTTCTAGACCAAGCAGTTCTCGAAATTCGTGAACGGTCTTGCCAGCAAGACCAGCGGCAAACATCAGCAACAAAACCGCTGTCACGTTGAAGAACGTCTTGAGATTTACACGACTGCCAGCTTTGAAAATAACTACGCCAATAGCTATCGAAACGACCAAACCAATCAGACCGCCAATAACCACCGACGAGCCAGATGCTGTTTCGGTTTTGGCACTCAACAAAAACAAGGCAGTCTCGAGACCCTCTCGTGCAACAGCAACAAAGGCAATCGTCACGAGTGCTGTTTTTGACGACGTCTCGACTTTCTTGCGTAAATCAGCGGTCATGTTTCGCGCGTTGGCTCGCATCCAGAAAATCATTTGTGT
>RFMT01000108.1 GCA_009927565.1 Acidimicrobiia bacterium | reverse complement strand
TAGCGCTTCGCGACTCGACCGTGGCAAGTGCGCCGACTGCGCCAATAACAAACGTTGCGCCAATTACTCGCGGAAAAGTCAGCGGCTCACTGAGAAAGATAATCCCTGCGACAATCGAAGCTACGGGTTCAAATGTTTGAATAATTGCCGTCTTGCCTGTGCCGATCAGATTCATACCGGCGTACAAAGTCGCGGTCGGAATTACAGTTGCGACAATCGCCATCATCGACACACTGACCCACCCCGCTATAGAACCCGGAAACACGACCGAAACCGAATCTGGTGCAACTATCGAATAAATTGCAAATGATGTTGCTGCACCGAACATCACGATTGTTACGCCGGTTGGCAAGTCAACCTTTGGCAAAACTTTCGAGCTGATGATCATGTAGAAGGCGTATTCAACCGCGACAATCAAAACAAGAATCACGCTGGTCGTGTCGGCATTGCCGACTTGGCCAGCGGCAATCGCTACGCCGACCAAAGTTGAGATTAGGCACCAAACGATTATTGGGCTTGGTTTGTTGCCAAGCAACCACCATGAGAGCAGAACAACAATTACTGGATTGCAATAGAAAATTGTGATTGCGAGGCCGCTATCAATATTTTCGATTGCGGTGAAGTAGAGAATCGTGGCAATGAAGTAGCCAAGGGCTCCGAGTAAAAACAGTTGACCGAAAATCTTGGGTCGAGGCCAATTGGTCTTTGGTTGGCTCGTGGATTCTTTTTTGCGTGAAACAATCTTGCGAACGATCAGCATCAGCAGTGTGGCGACAGTAAAACGAGAAAGCAGAGTTCCGACTGCGTTTGCTCCGCTGTCGTATGAGAATTTGGCAAATGTTGGTGCGAGTCCAAATCCGACGCTGCTGATGATTATCAGCGATACGCCTAGGACGTTCGGGTTTTTACGCACTCGGTAAATCTATTACATGTTGCAATGTCAATTCGTAAAGAATGTCGAAGTGATTGCGTGCTTCGAACTCTTTTTGCTTGGCTATCGAATGGTCTTTGACTGATGTCCAAACTGTCGCAAACTCTATCGATTGTCGCTTGAACTCGTCTGTTTCGTTTTCACCCCAGATCACAGCGATTGGTGTGTCTTGTGCAGTGGCAACAAAATTTATCGGCGAGAGTGCCTTTGCTGTTTGAGTAGTCAGTTTTACCGCGTCGTTGACTGAGGTATGAACTATTGGCTCTAGGTCGAAAACACCCGAGACCATAATCGCACGTGCGAATTTTGGCGAGTTAGGGTTGCATAGTTTCATCGCCACAAGTTGTGCGCCAGCAGAATGTCCGACCAGGGTGATTTCGTTTGCTGCATAACGCTCGAGTAAAAAGTCGATTGCCTGAGAGGTTTGATTGACCAGGGTTGAAAGCGACTCGTTGGGGCAGAGCGAATAGTTGATTGATGCGACATTAAAACCTAAGTCGTGCCAACCTGGTGTCAGGAATGTGCCGTCATCGGCAGAAAGTCGTCGCCAAAACCCGCCGTGCACGAAGACGATCAGTTTTTGTGACGTCGCGTGTTCTGCCAGCCAGAGCCATGCGTCATCATGAGAGCCGTATTGCAGCTTGGCGTGACTTATTTTTTGACGCGAGGCTTGGCCGGCGCGCGCGTATTCATCCAAATAAACCTGAATATTTTCGATGCGCGATGCGGGGGTGTATTCGCGCTCTAGTTCGGCCGCGCTGTAACTGTGCCAAGCCATGAGGTTTTCGCGTTATCGACCTTTGAATTTGTTAATTGGAGCGGGTGACGGGGATCGAACCCGCATAACGAGTTTGGAAAACTCGGACTCTAGCCATTGAGCTACACCCGCAAAGTTTAAAAAGCGTAACCAGCCC
>RFMT01000223.1 GCA_009927565.1 Acidimicrobiia bacterium | reverse complement strand
CCCGAATCATCCACCAGTAGTTTCCGCCGATACCGTTAAAGGTGATGTCAACATCACTTTGCGTTGTCGGCGATTTTGCATGGGACGTTTTGATTCGCACAAACAACAATCTGCTCAAGGGCGGTGATTCGTTCGGCGAAGTCATGCTCACCCCAGGTGGCAGTGCCGCCAACTTGGCAGTTTGGGCAAAACGATGCGGACTCAACACTCGATTCATCGGCAAGATTGGTCGCGACCGTTTTGGTCAACTCGCACGCGAAGACTTGGAGACCGAGAAAATTGAACACCACTTCGTTGAAACCGACGCTCATCTAACTGGCAGTGTTGCAGTTTTCGTCGACCAGACTGGCGAACGCAGCATGGTTTCGGGCCATGGTGCCGACTTCTATTTGATCCCGTCCGAACTTCCGAGAAATGCAATTATCTCTTCGAACCACCTCCACCTCACCGCATGGAGCTTCTTCACTGACCCACCTCGCTCTGCGGCACGCGTGGCGGCACAACTTGCTCAACAAAATAATTTGACGATTTCATTCGACCCCGCATCGTTTCAAATGATTCAAGAAATGGGCGTTGACCAATTTTTGTCATGGACAAAAGATCTGGCAATCGACATTTTCTTTCCGAACTTTGATGAAGGTCGAGTTCTTACTGGTTGCGACGAACCTGAAGCAATCGTCCGCGCACTCGCCAACATCTACACCGATGCATTAATAATTCTGAAACTCGATGCCGACGGCGCGCTCGTCTTTGACGGCACAAATGCAACTGAGATCGCACCAGCCACCAACAATCTGGTAGACGCGACTGGCGCCGGAGACTCATTTGCAGGTGCCTTTCTTGCCCACTACCTCAATTCAAATTCACCGGTCGAAGCCGCAAAATTCGCCACAAAAGTCGCAGCCTGGGTCATCGAACACTTGGGTGCACGCCCCTCGGTCGACACGCGGCTTCAACAAATAATTAATTCGAAATAGTCTCGCGCCACCGCGAAATCAGAATTACCCGCGTCGCGACTTACGACGACTCGGATCATTATCAGTCGGTGGCTTGTTGGTCAGTGGACCGATCTTTGCAATTATGGTGTCGATAGTCGGTCTCTCACCACCGACATGATTGTCGATTGCCACTCGCATCGCAGCCAGATGCTCGGGCGAAGTTCCGCAGCACCCGCCAACAATTCGCACACCCGCATCGACCGCCATAGTTGCGTAGCGTGCCATCAATTCAGGAGTGCCCGAATATTTGATTTCAACACCTTCAAAACGTGGAATACCGCAATTGCCTTTCGTGATGATCGGTAGATGCGAGTGCGATGCCGTGGCACCCATTTCAAGTGCCGTTACCAAAATGTCTGAAGCACCAACACCACAATTTGCGCCCATCGCGACCGGCGCCTCTGCGAGACCGGCAAACACTTCTGCCATGCCATCGGGTTTGAGCCCCATCATCGTTCGGCCAGCAGTGTCAAAACTGCATGTTGCCGTATACGGCATCGCAATATTTATTGCCGCTTGAGCAGCCGCCTGAACTTCTTCGATCGCTGACATCGTTTCAATCCAAATGACGTCTGCGCCTCCGTCTTTAAGTCCTCGAATTTGTTCTTCAAAACTTGCAACCGCAACTTCATGCGTCAATGCGCCAAGTGGCTCAAACAATTCACCAGTTGGCCCAACTGAGCCAGCCACAACAACAGGCCGCGAACATGAATCAGCAACCCCACGAGCAATTTCGGCTGCCTTCTTGGCAAGTTCATAAGTTCTGGCTTGAGCGTTGTGCAACTTAAGTCGATGACTATTACAACCAAAAGTGTTGGTCAAAATGATGTCAGCGCCCGCATCTACAAATTGTTGGTGCAGACCAGCAACGCGATCAGGGTGGGAATCTAACCAAAACTCTGGGGGTTCACCAGATGTCAGACCAAGCGCAAAATAGTTTGTACCCGTCGCACCATCGGCGAGAATAATTTTTTTCGTTGCGAGCAAGTCGCTCAACGAGGTTCGCATCAGCGAATCAACCCATCACCGTTCCAGAAGTTACAAGTGCCTGTCGTAAACGTGAAAAGGCGCCAATATTTATCTCTTTGCCCGATCGTGGACCAACATAACGAATTGGTTCATCGTCATGATTTTTGCCAGCTTCGGCGGCTTCGATCAATAGTCGAATAAAAATCGCCGCCAGCGGGGCGTTTTTGAACTGGTTACCGCTGGTTCCGCACGCCATGAAGAACCCGTCCAAACTTGAGCGGTCGTAGATTGGCACCCAGTCGTCGGTCGCGTCATAAAGCGCGCCGATACCTGACGGCGAAACAGGAACACCAAAATTC
Organism: Acidimicrobiia bacterium; assembly: GCA_009927565.1. GTDB lineage: Bacteria > Actinomycetota > Acidimicrobiia > Acidimicrobiales > Ilumatobacteraceae > BACL27. The sequence goes on along the minus strand of RFMT01000223.1, from coordinate 2,255 downwards.
GGCATACGCCTCGCCAAGCGCAACATCATCGTCTCCCAAATTTCAACGGTTGTCTCTTGGCGCCAATCATCGGCATCTTCGACCCAGTGCAACTCATCGCAAGCGGGCTCGGTACCGCCCAAGTTCAAAGTGCCACCAGGATGCGGCCTGAAATAAATGCCTGTGTCGAGGTCGGCGACTACCGGCGCATCATCTTCTAACTTGAATCCGTCTGGTGCTGGTGCAACGTACACCTCTTGACGCAAAGGTCGATGACGAATATTCATTTCAGCGGCAACACCAGCCATGCGATTTATTTTGCTCGCGTGCGGCCCAGCAGCATTAACAACAATCGGAGCCTCAATTTTTTCTCCACTTGCCAGAGTGACACCAGTAATTTTCTTGCCGTCATTGTCTATCGAAACAACTTCCGACTTAAATCTCGTTTCGGCCCCATGATGTTTTGCAGCGTGCACGTAATTGTGTGCTGCCAACATCGGGTCGTCCATAAACCCACTGAGTGGATCATAAAGACCACTCAACTCGCCCACCGCATCATCGCCAAAGGCTGGATCGTCGATTTTTTTCGGCGGCCAATAGCTTCCGGCGTCAAGCGCAGGAAACTTTTTGCGCAATTGTTCGGCACTAAGAACTTCGTAAGGAATGCCGATTTCATCCCAAATTTTACGAACAGTTTCTCCGCTATAACCTTCGGTTCGATAAACGAGATAACCAGTGCGAATAAATTTTGCCATGCCGTCGGGGTCATTGACGCCGAGGTAACTCGCCCAGTTCTCCCACATCGGCGCAGACTCCCAGGCCATCAAGACCGCATCGAGCGTCGAATAACTGAAACGAATGATCGCCGACGATGCCGATGTCGAACCAGCCCCTGCGGCCGAACCTTTGTCGACAATGATTACTGAACGACCTGCTTTAGCGAGTTCAAAAGCAACTGCCCCGCCAATTACACCGGCACCGATTACGACTACGTCAGCTTTCACTAACTGGCCATCACTTCGCGCTGCCAAACTGCTGTGTCGGCAACGCTATTGAATGTGAATGAATGCAGACCAACGATATTTAAACGCTGAGCATCTTTTGCCAAACCAGCAACAAGTTCTGTTGGGTCATAACCACCGGGCGAAAGCATCTTGATGATTGAGGTTTTGTTCTTGCTCAGATAGCGCATCGATTGACCCACCCCGACCCGCACACCGAGAGTCATCAATCGAGTGCGGTCGACGACACCCGGCACACCAAGTTGAATCGGCATCTTGAAGCCATTGTTGCGTTCTTGTTCGAGCCAAGAACGAATCAGCGCAATATCGAAACACATTTGTGTTGATGCAAGGCCCTGAACACCGGCCTCTTCAAGCAACTTTTGCTTGTGATGCAGAGCCGTACTTAGATCTTCACGACTAATGAAAGCATGACCGTCTGGATAACTGCCAAAGCCAACACGGTCTACACCACTGTTGCTGTCTAAAAAATCACGCAGCAACTCAACACCATCTTTGTAAGGGCCGGCAGGATTTTCTGCATCACCAGCAATCAAAAAAACCTCCTTGATCCCCTGTTCGCGCACCCATGTCGCAAGTTTTGTTACATGTTCACGCGACTCAACCAGCCGCGCAGCAAAGTGCGGCACTACTTCGTGACCTGCAGCAATCAACCTTGCCGAGATTTCTTGAGTTGCACTAATGCCCTTGACCGGCGAACAAGTCACCGAAACTGGTGCACCAGCGGGCAAGTCGAGAATGCCCTGCTCAATGCTCTTCATTGGAATCAACTCGTATCGCATGTTGCCAACGAGTTGTTTTACTGCAGGGGTGACTTTTACCGAAGATTTTTTGAGCCGCGAAAGGATTGACATTTTCCCAATACTAGAGGGTTTTTAGCCGAAGGTGTCAGGTAACTCGCTCTTGCGCTTGGCAACAAACTCTTTAAGTTCTTCGTCAATAGCGTCGTCAAGCGGTGGCGCCACATATGACGCAAGTCGCTCTTTCCAGATCTTGTTGGCACGCTTAGCAGCGTCATCTCCACCATCTTCAAGCCATTGCTCGTAGCTCGAATTGTCAGAAGTAGTCGAGCGATAAAACGCCGACTCAAAATTGGCAAGAGTGTGAGCCGTACCCAAGAAGTGATTGCCAGGTGGGTTTTCACGAATAGCGTCGAGCGCTTGTCCGTTTGGTGAGACATCGAGACCTTTGGCAAATGTCGCCATCATGCCGAGTTGGTCGTCATCGAGAATAAATTTTTCGTACCCAATTGCG
>RFMT01000152.1 GCA_009927565.1 Acidimicrobiia bacterium | reverse complement strand
AGACCACCTTCAAGCCAGCCGGCGGCGTGAAGAACGAAATTGGTGCCCGCCATCAAAGTCGGTATCAATGTTGCGGCGCTCTCGTATGCCGCTTGTGCGTCGGGCAACTTTGAAGCAGTCAACGAGCCTCCAGATCTAAATGGCACGCCCAAACGTCGTGCTAATGCAGCCATCGTGTACAAAACAATTGCCGGCTCGGGGGTGCCAAACGTTGGCGCACCTGTCTGCATCGACATCGAAGAAGCAAACGAACCCAAAATGACCGGTGCGCCAGGTCGAACTAATTGCGTAAACGTCATGCCAGCCAGAGCCTCGGCAAGTGTCTGTGTCGCAACGCCCGCCGAAGTTGACGGTGCCATCGCGCCAGCCAAAATGAATGGCGTGATAATTGTTGCTTGATTGTTTGACGCATAAACCTCGGCTGACGCAAGCATCGACGCATCCCACACAAGCGGCGAAGAAGCATTGATCAAACTTGTCATCACTGTGCGATCTTGTAAGTCGCCGCCAAAACCAATGCGAGCCATTTCGACGCTGTCTTGCGCGCGTTCGCCGGCAGTAACCGAACCCATAAAACCTTTGTCGCTGTATTTAATGTGCGCATAAACCATGTCGAGGTGGCGCTTGCTCACAGGAATGTCAACGGGTTCACAGACCGTGCCACCAGAGTGATGCATGCGCGGTGACATGTAAGCAAGTTTCACAAAATTTTGGAAGTCGACGATAGTTGCGTATCGACGACCATTGTCAATGTCGAATGCAAACGGTGAACCATAGTTTGGGGCAAACACAGTCGCATTGCCGCCTATCTGCACGTTGTTTTTTGGATTTCTGGCGTGCTGCGTATAAACGCTCGGTGCGGTTGCAGAAACTATTTTGCGGCACATTCCTCGCGGAAACCGCACTCGCGTACCGTCAACATCAGCACCGGCATCTTTGAATCGCTTAATCGCCGAAGGATAATCTCGAACTTCAATGCCGACTTCTTCAAGAACAGTGTCAGCATTATGTTCGATTAGTTCGAGGCCTTCATCGGAAACTAGTTCGTATGGTTTGATGAGCCGGGTAATAAATGCATCACGCTCTGGTTCGTGCGAAGTTCGTAAATTTTGGCGACCTGCTCGCCCACCTGATCGCTTGGTGCGTGTTACATCTGACATGTTTTCTATTCTGCCACGCCACTAGTTGAGCGCCGACGCCGACCCGAGCGCGCCTGCCCATCGTTGCTGTTGAGACTTCTGGCTGGCAAATCAATGATTTTCGCCAAATTGGGTGTCTCGGCAGTTTTGTGCGGAAACGCCATGGCTTCAACAAACAACTGTTGAAACCTTGGCTCAGTAGCGGTTTCGATCTTGGTAACTTTTCGCACCGCGTCTTCCATTTCGCCGCGAAGTTTTCGCGACAATAGAGATTGCACTGCGCCGGCACCGGCGGCATTACCGACTGCGCGTACACCAGCAACCGGACAATCTGGCACCAAACCGAGAACCATCGCATAAACCGGGTCGATGTGTGCACCAAATGCACCTGCAAGACGTATGTCATGGACAATTGGTGAGCCTGCATGTTCAACAAGCAAGTCGATGCCAGCGCGCAGTGCTGCTTTGGCTAATTGAATTGCACGAACATCATTTTGAGTTACATACAGCTTTGTCTCGCCGTGTTCATAGAACAGATATGAAAAAGTTCGATCATCACCGACGATGCGTGGAGACTTGCTGGTCAGCTCGCCTCTCACGACGCCATCTTGGTCGATAATGCCGCTCAAATACATTTCACCAATCACTTCGATAATTCCTGAGCCGCAAATACCGGTCACTGTCGTATCTCCGAGTGACTCAACAAAACCGGGCTCGTTACTCCATAAATCTGAACCGATCACTTTCACGCGTGGCTCAAGAGTCTCGCGATCAATTCGTACATGTTCAATGGCGCCAGCAGTCGCACGTTGACCTGCACTAATTTGCGCGCCCTCAAACGCCGGCCCTGTCGGACTCGACGCCGCAAATTGCTGCTGAGTATTGCCCAAAACAATTTCAGCATTTGTGCCGATGTCGACGAGCAATTGCATTTCTTTCGAACGATGTGGTCCTTCAGCCAAAATTGCCGCCGCAGTATCGGCGCCGACATGTCCGGCGATGCATGGTCCGACGTAATAACTCGCGTTCGGCAGTTTCAAATCGAGCTCGGTTGCCCAACCGCTAACAGATTCGCTTGTCGCCAAAACGAACGGCGCCATGCCAAGTGGCGTCGGGTCGATGCCCAGAACAATGTGATGCATAATCGGATTGCCGACAATTGTGATCTCAAGCACGCGCTCGACATCAACACCGGCTTTCGTTACGAGACCATTTATCATTTCGTTCAGCGCCGCACGAATCGCATTGGTCAGTTCAACCTCGCCACCTGGATTCATCATCACATACGAAACTCGGCTCATCAGGTCTTCGCCAAATCGAATTTGCGGGTTCATTAGTCCATAACTTGCGACAATTTCGCCACTTTTTAGTTCGCACAGATGACCCGCAACAGTCGTCGAACCAACATCTACAGCAATGCCATATGCAGCATCTACATATCCGGGCCATGCGGCCACTATTTGATCGCCATCTTGCAAGTGACGAACCGCAACAGTCACTTCACCTTCGGCTTTAGCCATCGCTGAATGCAAACTGCTAAGAGCTCGACGCGCGACACTCGGCGTGATGCGCTTGTGCTGAGCTGCAACTGCCTCGGCCAAGGCCTCAGCCGCACTTACTGAGTCACCTAGTTGCGCTTCAGGAATCATCAAATAGAACAAACTAAAACTTGGGTCAACAGTTATCGGTTCAAGATCGAGGTCTTTTCGCACAATCTGCTTGTGCACCTGACTGATTGCCGGCACATCGATAACGACATCTCCACAAATTCGCGCTGCACATCCCAAACGGTTGCCTGGCACAAGAGCTCTCTTGGCGCGGTAGTTTGTCTCAGTTTCGGCGAGTCCCGAAAGCGACTCGGGCGTTGCGGTGATTCCCCATTTTGCGAAGACTCCAACCGATGGCGTGATTTGACAACGACCGCAAATTCCGCGACCGCCACACACCGAGTCAATATCAGCACCCAATTGTCGAGCGGCTTCAAGAACCGTGATGCCTTCTTGCACGACGCCGTCTAACCCCGAAGGGGTAAAGACAACGTGTCGGTCCATGTTGAGCGTTATTCGGTTCTACGGCGACCGCGGCTATTGCGTGCGGTTCGCTCTGCATTCACTTCGTTCGGGTCACGATTGGCGCGAATCCATGCCGAACAGTTTTCGTCGTTGCCAACAAGAACATCAGCGGCCATCACAAGAGTCTTCACTTCTTCATGCAGTGGATTCATTATCGCCGACGTCATGCCTGCGCCAATCGCCATCGCCAAAAATGTGCCCGTGATGTTGTTTCGCGCCGGAATACCGAAACTACGTTTGATGC
>RFMT01000111.1 GCA_009927565.1 Acidimicrobiia bacterium | reverse complement strand
GCCGCAAGTTGTATTTACTTTGAGTTCTTCACGCAACCGCCGAATAATTTTGAATGCAGTGCGACCCGCATCACCCATCGCACCAATCGGCATAACTAACGGATCGACCACAACATCGCTTGGCGGAATCCCGTGGTCGGCCGCACGATTCACAATTTTCTTGGCTACCGCAAATCGTTCGTCTGGGTCCATACTGATGCCGGTTTCATCGTTTGAAATTGCCACTACCGCCGCGCCATATTTTGCAACAAGTGGAAGCACGCGTTCGAGATTCGCGTCTTCACCCGTCACCGAATTAACCAACGGCTTGCCCTGATAGACAGCCAGCCCAGCCTCAAGGGCTTCAATAATTGATGAGTCAATTGACAAAGGCACGTCAGTGATCGACTGCACCAACTTTATTGCACGAGCCAACAACGCAGGCTCGTCAGCAAGCGGAATACCCGCATTGACATCGAGCATGTGCGCGCCCGCGGCAACCTGAGCCAATGCATCTGACTCAACTCGACTGAAGTTTCCTTCTTTCATTTCGGCTGCCAACAATTTGCGACCAGTCGGGTTGATTCTCTCACCGATCATCACGAAGGGGCGACCGAAACCGATAACCACTTCTTTGGTCGCTGATGAAATTATTGTGTCGGTCATTTCGCTTTTCCTTTATGAGTTGGTGATTCGGGTTATTCGTTTTCGTCTAATTCTTCAAGATCCAACAGTTGCTGGTTAGTGAAGTCATCATCTTTGACATCGGCTTCAAACCCGCCGGCAAAAGCGAGCTTGCCAAGGCGCTCTCGAGAATACTCGCTGTCAAGACGATCAGCCTCGCGTTGCGCGGCCTCGGTCATATCTCCCACTAATGGGAGACTCACACGTCGCCACTGGGCAATATCTTCTTCGGCGGTATAGATATGTGCTTTTCGTTTTGCACGATCGATTGCCCTTTGAAATTTTTCAGCAAGTTGCACCTGCTTACGCTCGCGACCCATTTGGGCATTTACTTGCGCAGGAATATCACGCCACATGATCACGATCACTTCGTTACTTCCGCGTGGCACTTACTGTTCTCCCTAAATCTTTTATTTGCAAAGATTGCTAGTCAGTTGGCTTCAAAAATGAAACCGGAACCGACTTCGCAAAGTTCTCAAGACCGACATGTCGGTGTTCAAATTCTAAACCAAGCCTTTGAGCGGCAGTCTTGCCAGCCAAAACTATTTCGGGATTGTTCGTTTGTGAGAAAAGCACGACTCGGCGATAATTGCCAAAATAGACATCGCGCAGCTCAGGGTGCTTGTCGAGCCCCAAACCTTGCCAAACAAGAGCCTCAAAGTGTTTTGCTAAAAAGTCGGTCAAATAGAAAGTTCCAGGTTCTTCGTCGTGTGCAGCCATGAATTCACGACTTCCAGCAAAAAACTCGTAGCAGTGAGCACCAGGCAGTCTTTGAACTTTTGGATACTTTGCCAGCACCAAATCTAAATGTCCTCCGGTGCCGCAATCGGCGTAAGCAACAAATACGTGCCGATCGGTAGCTTGGGCCAATAATTCCTCTACTTGGGGCGCAATATTCTCTGGTCTGTTATGCAGATTGGCTGGTAGATACCTGACGTGAACTGAGTCTTCAAGCCCAGAAGCCTGAAGTACTGCACGAAGTTCAGTGACGAGAGCCCCGCAAGCGATTATCAATGGTCGCGAGTCAGGCGACATCGCTAATTAATTCTCAGGCGACTGACGGGCCAGGAGGTTCTGCATTTCGCATGCGACGCGCACCGACGAGTTGTTTTGCTGTTTCTGAAGCAACTGCTGCATCGCGGCAATACGCATCTGCGCCGACAGCAACGCTGAACTCTTCGTTGAGCGGAGCGCCACCAACCAAAATTATGTACTTGTCTCGAATGCCTTTTTCTTTCATCGTGTCAATCACGACTTTCATATATGGCATCGTCGTTGTCAATAGTGCAGACATACCCAGAATGTCTGGCTTGTGCTCTTCGAGAGCCGCGATGTACTTATTCGCATCTGTGTTGATGCCTAGATCGATGACTTCGAAGCCAGCACCTTCCATCATCATTGCCACGAGGTTTTTACCGATGTCGTGAATATCGCCCTTG
>RFMT01000227.1 GCA_009927565.1 Acidimicrobiia bacterium | reverse complement strand
CCGAAATTTGTCTAGCGACCGTTTTGGTTGGTGACGATGCGCCGAGTCATATATATGTAGCCAACAAGCACAAAATGGCCCAAAAAGCGGGCATGGTTTCGAGAGGCGTTAACTTGCCGGCGACTGCAACTCAAGCACAAGTTGAGCAGGCGGTTGCAGAACTTGTTGCCGATAAAGGTGTGCACGGAATATTGGTGCAGTTGCCTTTGCCAAAACATATCGACACTGAGGCTGTACTTAGTTTGTTGCCTGTAGAAAAAGACGTCGATGGTTTGACAGAGCGTTCGCTTGGACGTTTGGTGCGCGGAGTCAAGGGTCACGTGCCATGCACACCTCTCGGTGTTTTTCGTCTCTTGCAAAGTTACAAAATTGAGACCAAAGGCAAACGTGTCGTTGTCATTGGGCGGTCAGCTCTCGTAGGTTTGCCTCAAATGTTGTTACTTGTCGGTCGTGCAGCAGATGCAACGGTGACTGTTGCACACAAGTCAACATCCGACATGATCGAAGTTTGTCGCGAGTCTGACATTATTGTCGCCGCTGCTGGTGCCGCGCGCATGGTGACCGCTGCCCACGTCAAGCCTGGTGCAACCGTAATTGATGTTGGCGTCACGCGCATTAATAACAAGATTGTCGGCGATGTTGATTTCGATGCTGTTCAGTCAATTGCCGGTGCAATCACGCCGATGCCTGGCGGAACTGGCCCAATGACAATTGCTTGTCTTCTTGAGAACACACTTGAAGCAGCACGGATGATGGGCTCGATTTGAAAAAATTTCGAGGCACGTACGACTACATAATTGTCGGAGGTGGTTCGGCCGGTTCGGCGCTGGCAAATAGATTGAGCGCGGATTCGAGCAAAACTGTTTTAGTTCTCGAGGCTGGTCGGCCAGATTATTGGTGGGATGTATTCATTCACATGCCGGCCGCGTTGACGTTTCCGATCGGTAGCCGGTTTTATGACTGGCTTTATGTTTCAGAACCCGAGCCGTTCATGAACAATCGACGCATCACTCAAGGCCGAGGCAAGGTGCTCGGCGGTTCGTCGAGCATCAACGGGATGATTTTTCAACGGGGCAATCCGCTCGACTATCAACGCTGGGCGAGCGACCCAGGCATGGCGACCTGGGACTACGCACATTGTTTGCCGTACTTCAAGCGACTTGAAAACTGTTTGGCGGCACCGAGCGACGACAAATTTCGTGGACATGATGGACCGCTGGTTCAAGAACGCGGTCCAATTAAAAATCCGCTGTTCGGTGCCTTCTTTAAGGCTGTGCAACAGGCAGGTCATGAGCTAACTACTGACGTGAATGGATACAAGCAAGAAGGTTTTGCGGCGTTTGATCGAAATTTGCGCCGTGGACGCAGGTTGAGTGCGGCTCGAGCTTATTTGCATCCCGTAATGCATCGAAAGAACTTGACTGTGCAATGTAGGGCACTGGTAACCAAATTGATTTCTGAAAACAAGAAAGTTACTGGGGTCAATTTTGAATTGCCATTCGGCCGCAAGCGAACGGCTCTGGCTAGAGAAGTGATTTTGTGTGGAGGCGCGTTCAATTCGCCTCAGTTGCTGCAAGTTTCTGGCATTGGCGACAGCGAGCATCTCAAAAAAGTCGGTGTTGAACCAGTGCACCATTTGCCAGGTGTTGGGGCGAATCTTCAAGACCATCTTGAGGTTTATGTTCAACATTCATGTACCAAACCCGTTTCGTTGAATCCGATGTTGAAGATGCGCTACAGACCTTTTATCGGGTTGCAGTGGTTGTTTCGTCGTGGAGCGGGATCTTCTAATCATTTTGAGGGTGGCGGTTTCATTCGAGGCAACGATTCGTTCAAGTACCCGAACCTGATGTTTCACTTTTTGCCAATTGCGGTTCGGTACGACGGCACTGCACCTGCGGGTGGGCATGGTTATCAGGTGCACATTGGTCCTATGTATTCAAACTCGCGAGGAAGTGTCAAAATTAAATCGCCTGATGTTCGTGTTAAGCCAGAGCTGCGACTTAATTATTTGTCAACTCCCGAAGATCGCCAAGAGTGGGTCGAAGCAATCGCTGCGGCAAGAAAGATTTTGTCTCAGCAGGCGTTCAGCGAATTCGACGGCGGAGAGATCTCACCAGGGCCTGAGTGTCAAACTGATTCACAAGTTCTCGAATGGGTTAGCCGAGATGGTGAAACTGCTTATCACCCTTCATGCACATGCAAAATGGGAATTGACGAAATGTCTGTGGTTGACCCCTTGACGATGAAGGTGCACGGACTTGACGGTTTGCGCGTGGCTGATGCGTCGGTAATGCCGTATGTGACCAACGGCAATATTTATGCCCCGACAATGATGATCGCCGAAAAGGCAGCCGACATAATTCTCGGTGTTGAGCCTCTGAAACCCGAGACTGTTCAATACTTCAGCCACTCAAACTGATAGCGTTTGAACCGTTGTGCTGGAGACCCAGTTGACGATAATTTTCTACTAGTAATGGAGAAAAAGTGAGCAACGAAGAATTTCAAGACATTGATCTTGCCCAGTTGTCAGATGACGACCTGGTCGCCCAGATGCACGACGATCTTTACGATGGTCTTGGGCCCGAGATCATTGAGGGCACGACAATTTTGCTCGACCGTGGATGGTCGGC
>RFMT01000113.1 GCA_009927565.1 Acidimicrobiia bacterium | reverse complement strand
TCGGTTGTTTCAACTTCGGCGTATGAACTTGTTCCTCCGCCTGCTCCGAAAACGGTGGCCAGACCGACCACCGAAGGTGCGTGTCAAGTTCGATTACAAGAGTCGATGTTGTTCGTGCCGATAACTGCACGAGCGAACTTTTGAGCAATGAAGTTCATTTCATTGGTCGACTTCGAACAGGAGAAAAAGCCGACGGCCGACGGCGAGAACGCATCTCGAGTTGTGGCGAGACCGTTTGCTGCTCGCGAAATGGCTTCTTGCCATGTGGCCACACGCAACTCACCGTGTTCGCGAACCATAGGTTCGGTGATTCGCATATACGGGTCAAATTTGTGCTTTGCCATGAGATTTAACTTTAGCGACTCGCGGTTGTTTGCCCCAGCTTAAAACGCGGTCTGTAGAGTAAAGGTTCGCATAAATTTTGATAATCAATAATCAAAGGGGAGTAATGGGTTTTCCATCGGATCTTGAAATCGCTCGCAAAGCAACGGCAAAGCCACTAACCGAGATTGCCGCCCAGATGGGTATCGGTAGCGAGTTTCTTGAACCTTATGGCAAAAGTCTCGCCAAGATAAGTCTCGATGCCATCGAATCTTTGAAGTCGCGTCCAAAGGCAAAGTATGTCGTTGTAACTGCGATCACGCCTACGCCGCTCGGTGAAGGTAAGACCACAACAACTGTTGGTTTAGGTCAGGCAATGAAGCACATCGGCAAAAAGGCGACGATCAGTTTGCGCCAGCCAAGCATGGGGCCAACATTCGGAATCAAAGGAGGTGCAGCAGGTGGTGGTTACAGCCAGGTAATCCCGATGGAGTTATTGAATTTGCATCTCACCGGCGACTTTCATGCAGTAACTGCGGCACACAACTTGCTGTCAGCAATGGTTGATAATCATTTGCACCAAGGCAACGAACTCGATCTTGATGTCAACAACATCACATGGCGTCGCGTAATGGATGTCAACGACCGCTCGCTTCGCAACATGATCATTGGTCTTGGCACTAAAGAAGACGGCGTCGTGCGACAAACCGGTTTCGACATCACGGCTGCTTCAGAAGTTATGGCTATTTTGGCACTCGCAAAGTCAAAAGAAGATATGCGTGCGCGCTTCGCGCGAATAGTTGTGGGCTATAACTCACAGGGCAAACCAGTCACTGCCGAGCAACTAAGCGCCGCGGGTTCGATGGCTGTCATCATGGCAGACGCAATCAAGCCCAACTTGTTGCAAACAATTGAGAACACGCCAGTCATTGTTCACTCGGGACCTTTCGGCAATATTGCTCACGGAAACTCGTCGATTGTCGGTGACTTGATCGGTATTCACTCTGGCGACTATTTGATAACTGAAGCCGGCTTCGGTGCTGACATGGGTGCAGAAAAGTTCTTCAATATTAAATGTCGCGCATCAGGCCTCGTGCCCGACGCCGCCGTTCTTGTCGCAACAGTTCGCGCGCTGAAAGCTCACTCGGGCAAATACAAGATTGTCGCTGGCAAGGCTTTGCCAGAAGATCTACTCAAAGAAAACCCAGACGATGTGATTGCGGGCGCAGCAAACTTGGTCAAGCAAATTGAAAACGTGAAAGCCCATGGCGTTTCGCCGGTTGTGGCGATCAATAGCTTTCCGACCGACCATAAGTCTGAACATGAGGCAATTCGAAAAATCGCAGAGGGTGCTGGTGCGCGTGTTGCGATTTGTACGCACTTCGCCGATGGCGGCGCTGGGGCGAAAGATCTTGCAAATGCGGTGGTCGAAGCATGCAACGACAAGAATTCATTTCACTTCTTGTATTCAGATGATGCTTCGCTCAAAGAAAAAATTGAAAAAATTGCAACAACCATTTACGGAGCGGCAAAAGTTGAGTACACAAGCCTTGCGACAAAGCAAATCAAGAACTATACAGATAATGGTTTTGCGAAATTGCCGATTTGTGTCGCCAAGACACACCTGTCGATTTCGGGCGATGCTTCATTGCGAGGGGCTCCGACGGGCCACACATTGAACGTGCGTGAAGTTCGCGCGTCAATTGGTGCCGGCTTTGTTTATCCGATTTGCGGTGACATGCGAACAATGCCAGGTCTCGGCACGAAGCCTGCCGCAGCAATTATTGACTTCGACGCGAATGGTGAAATCGTCGGTTTGTCATGATTTCTGAGGTTAAACGTACGCCGGGTGGGGCGATTCTGCTCGACGGGGTCATGTTGCGAGATCAAACCGTCGCGAAGATCAAATCGACGATCGCCGAGGCTGGAAAT
>RFMT01000116.1 GCA_009927565.1 Acidimicrobiia bacterium | reverse complement strand
GTCGTAAACGCCGGCGGTCTGTGGGCCCGCGAAGTGGGCCGCATGTGCGGCATTGAACTTCCTGTCTTGGCAATGGAGCACCACTATCTGATGACCGAGCCAATGGAAGAAGTCATCGAGTTCAACCGAGTCAACGGCAAAGAGTTGCCACACATGATCGACTTCGCCGGCGAAATTTACGCGCGCCAAGAAGGTCAAAGCATCTTGCTTGGCACCTACGAGCAAAACAATCGTCCGTGGTCACCCAAAGAAACTCCATGGGACTTCGTGTTTCAACTGCTACCACACGATCTTGAACGCATTGCTCCAGAACTTGAGCGGGGTTTCGCTCACTTCCCAGCTGTTGGCCGTGCAGGCATCAAAAAATTCGTCAATGGTCCGTTCACTTTCTCGCCAGACGGCAATCCATTGGTCGGCCCGATCAAAGGTATGCCCGGCATGTGGTCTGCATGTGCAGTTATGGCTGGCCTTTCGCAAGGTGGTGGCGTGGGCTTATCGCTTGCCAACTGGATGGTTCATGGCGACCCGGGCGCCGACATTTGGGGCATGGATGTCGCTCGCTACGGCGACTTCGCCACGCTTGAATACACGAATGCAAAAGTGCGCGAGAACTATTCGCGTCGCTTCCGCATCACATTTCCGAACGAAGAACTCACCGCAGCGCGACCATTGCACACGACACCAATTTACGATCGCCTACTTGCCCACAATGCTGTGATGGGTGCGGGCTTCGGTCTCGAACATCCGCTGTGGTTTCAAGACAAAGGCAAAGAGCCAATCGAAGATGTAACTTTCTATCGATCAAATGCGTTCAAAAACGTTGGTGAAGAGTCGCGAGCAGTTCGCGAACGTGTCGGCTTTTCTGAGGCATCAAACTTCGCCAAATATAAAGTCAGTGGCGTTGGTTCGGCATCATGGCTACAAGGTTTGTTTACCAACGCTCTGCCAAAAATCGGTCGCACGGTTCTCACCGCCATGCTCAACCCCGAAGGCAAGATCGTTGGCGAGTTCTCAATCTCGCGCATTGGTGAAGAAGAGTTCTTTCTGTTCGGATCTCAAGCTGCAGAAATACATCATCCGCGCTGGTTCTTGGCACACTTGCCGAAGAACTCGAAGATTCGCTTCGAAACCCTGGCACTTTCAATGGTCGGTCTAACCGTTGCTGGTCCGCGATCACGCGATGTTTTACAAAAGCTCACCAGTACTTCGTTGGCAACAAAAGACTTTCCGTTCATGAGTTTTCGCCGAGTCAACATCGGCAACGCGCCCGTCTGGTTGTCACGCATGACATACACGGGTGACCTTGGCTACGAAATCTGGATCGCCCCCGAATATCAGCGCTATTTGTTCGATCTAATTTGGGACGCAGGCAAAGAATTTGACATGCGCCTGTTTGGTTTCAGGGCTCTCATCACGATGCGCCTCGAGAAAAACTTCGGCACGTGGTTCAGAGAATATAGACCGATCTATACACCGCTTGAGGCTGGTATGGAGCGCGCAATGAAGTTCGATCACGAGTTCATTGGTCGCGCTGCGGTCGAGGCCGAAATGAAGACCGGCCCGGCACGCAAACTTGTCATGTTCACTGTCGAAGTTGACAAAGATCGACCTGCAGATGTCATCGGTGACGAGCCAGTGTTTCACGGCGGCAAAGTTGTCGGTTGGATAACCAGTGGCGGTTACGCCCACTACAGCGGTGTGTCGCTGGCAATGGGCTACATTCCCGCCGAATTGGCCAAGCCAGGTACGACAGGTTTCGAAA